>NZ_JAYKBU010000011.1:0-93016 GCF_035282625.1 Capnocytophaga sp. G2
ATACATGAGATAACAGATAGTAATGGATATATAGAAAATATAAAATTTTATGACGATAAGATGTTTGTTACAGATACAGATGATAACCTTTTTATCTATGAAGAGGAATAGAGAGCCAATAGGAGTAGCAGGGAGGATAAAGAGTTTGTACTGACCCACAAGTTACAAGAGCGCATGAACTTCATGGCTGCTTTCCAACTCTTAGGAGCTTATGATAGATATTACTATAGTATTAAAGACTTAGAAAAACGGTCATTCTTAGCAGATAATAACTGGTTAGGTGAGATTTCTCGAAGAGAAAAAGCGGGACAGGCTTCTGCTATAGATATACAAGGAGGACACAGCCAATATGTAGCCTATTATGGTACCACCTCAGCTTTCTTTTTAGGTTTCCAATACTTTAAGATGTATGGGGATTTGTTGGACTTAGCAATAACTAATAAAGCAATCAATGAATCACAACGCATTCTAAGCAAGAATTTTAAGAAAGTATGGGGAAAAGGGATTGGAAATGTAGGAAAAACCCTCACAGAAGCTTCTTCTATAGGTAAATATACTAAGGAAGCGATAGCTAAAGAAAAAGGATTTACGGATATACTTCCTAATTTACTGAAGAAAGAAGGACTCACAATGGATGATTTTCATTATATGATGCAAAAACACGCCAATGCCTTGACTCCTAATGAAATTAAGAAACTTACCAGAATAAGAAAAGCTATTCCTAAACCTGATAAAAATACTTTAATGCAGAAAGTTGTAACTAAAGAAACAATGAATAGATATATAGAAGGCAAGTATGCAGGTGAAGTTGGAGGTTCTGTGGCTATAGCTTCTGATACAAAGCATCTTAAAACTTTTGAAGACTATTATTATGGTTTGCGCTTGGACTATAAACTATCTAATGGTAAATATGAGTTTTATTTAGAAGAGGGTAGCTGTGGGGTCATACGTTTTAAATCAACAGAAGTACCAGATAAAATTATTATTCCAAAAGGAGGAACATTTGACGAGTGGAATTATCCTTTTACCTCTACAGGATTTACTTCTGGGAATAATGGTAGATTAGGTGTTCCTGAATGGAATCTTCCTGAAAGAATTAAATTTACAGATGGAGATGAAATTTGGGAAGTTTTTAATGATGGGACTCAAAGATTAAGAGGAGTTTATAATGAAGATTTGGGAAAATTTATATCTAAATAAATATGCTAAAAATTAAAAATGATTTCTATGCAAAGTACTTGGACACTGATGGTCGATTTTGGGAAGTTAAAAAAGGAATATACCGTATTCAAGTAGAGAAAAGAAAAAACTTATTAGGTTTTAAAAACTATGATGAAGTAGAACTCAAAGATAAAATGTTTATAGATGTATCTAAAAATAAAATAAGTTCAGCCTATAGAGTGAGAACATACTGTAATTATAAAGATGGGAAATATGATTTATCTAATATTGCAGATAACACAGTTATTCTATTTCCAGATTTAGAAACAAAACGTAAAATAGGTTTTCATATTTATAACGACAATAGTGTTGATGTTCCCTATGATAAGTTTGTAACTGAAGTTACCGATGTATGGGAAGAAAGAACTCCCATAAAAGGGTTTAAATTTGAGGAAGAACCTATTGTTTATCTTAAGAAAAATGGTGTCTGGTTAGTTGAACATTAGAAAGAGGAGATGCACTACGAGTCTACCTTATCTGTGGAATTATCCTTTTACTTCTGGGAATAATGGTAGATTAGGTGTTCCTGAATATGTTTTAGATAAGCGTGTTTCCCCAAAAATAGGAGCAGAAATTTGGAGGATTAAACCTGATGGAACTGAGGAACTAATAGGAGTGTTTAAAGAAGAAAACAATATTGAAAGATTTTACAAAATAAAATAATTATGGCAACTATAGGAAGAAAAGGAGATTTTGGTTATTTGAATGATAATTTACTAGAACTTCAGAAAGAGAAAGATTGGTTATTTATAACAGAAGATACTTCTTTGATAAATAAATATCATTTTAAGAAATATGACTATTATTATGGATTAGTTATCAAAAATACAAAAATAACAAGTGCTTATAGTATTTACTATTATGCTCTTTATAAAGGATTAAAGTTTTTTGTAGAGAATGTAATAAAAAATGATATTTTTATATTATGTCCTTTAGAGGAAGCTATGATTTTCTTTAATGATTTTCCAAAGCAAGGTTATGACCCTATATACGAAATAAAAGAAAGTGAAGTTACAGATGTATGGGAAGAAAGAACTCCCATAAAAGGGTTTAAATTTGAGGAAGAACCTATTGTTTATCTTAAGAAAAATGGTGTCTGGTTAGTTGAACATTAGAGCAGAAAAAGCGAATAATACAATAGAGAGAACCTTATCTAAAAATCTTAGAATAATATGATTACTAATGTATTATACAAAAAAAGAGAAAATAATAAAGATTATTTTTTCAACTATGAAAATCCTAATGAAAAAGATCAAGCATTACGATTTGGCAATAGAATGGCAATTGATGCTATTGAATGGAATTATAAGAATAAGAAATATGAGATATGTTTTCTAAAAAAAGAATTTGGAGATGTTCTTATAGAAAAAGATAAGATTTTTATTCAATATCAAACGGCAGAAGCATCTTTCCCTGCTCCAAATAACATTGTAATATACACTCCTACAGCAGAAATAGAGAAGGTACTAACAACGCCTATATTACCTAATGGTAAAAAAGGAGGAGGTTTTTTACAAATAAATAAGATAATTTCAAATAAGAATAATTTTATTAGAGAATTTGAGAATCATTTAGAGGTGTGGGTTTGGGAAGATGAACGAAGTCCGTGGATTTATCATTATCTTTTTAATATTAATACATATGAATTCATTTTTAGATTAAGAAGTAGATACTAAAACATTTTATATAAAATGCAAATTTAACTCATTTCAAAAATCACTATAATATAAATGGCTATATGTCAATAAATTATATCAATTTCAGTATAAAATATAAATTCAAATCGCTAAAAGAAAAAACCTTTATAAAAAATTAAATATCAATTACTTACAATAGTTTTAAAAAAATCAACGCACCACTAGTAATCTTATATTATCAATTCTTGGTATAAGCCACTTATTGAACAAGAACTTCCTGGTCTGATGTATCTCCCAGTAGTAATGTCTATAGATGTGCTAATGTTATATTCCCATATTTTCAAGGTACAAGGTTTTCATAATGTTTTTGATAAATACTTCAGAAATGTAGTTCACTATTCTGACAATGATGTTACGTAGACTTTTAATCCACTTGCTGATTTTAATGTGTTTATGTAAGAAAAATATAAATTATCCCCGCAAAAGAAGAAACTGTTATTTGAGAAATCTAGAAAAATTTTAGGTATATAAAGAATACAAAGATAATAACACCCAAGAATATTTCTAATTAAAATCACCTATATTTAGTAATCAAATTTGTACCATGAAATTATAAATTATTGATTTTCATTAATTGTTATTTTTGAAGAAGTTAAGTAAAAAAGTGCTAACAAGCATACTTTAGAATAAATAAGAGGCTGTCTGAAAAAGATCATCTCTTATTTATTTTATCATTTTTCTATTCATAATACTTAATCTCACGATGTTCTTTGAGATAGACGTTTTCAAGATTATTTCTTTTCTCCTGCATTTTAGAGATTTTCTTATTTATATAGTTATGATAAGAATCATATTCATATTGGTAATTGTTCTCTGAAGTATAATTTTCTCCAACGAATCTGTCCTTAGTGATATTATTATATTCATTATATTCCATTTTTTGAGAATATTCTTTACCCTTAGCGCTGTAAGTATCACTCTCATAAAGGTTCCCTGCTGAGTCATAGCAATTCTTGAGAATAGATTCTAATACATTTTTACTATCAAATCTCTTAACTTCAACTAATTGGTTATTATCATTATAAGTAAATTCAAAATGATGTAATTCTTTTTCATTTACATAAAGAGTAGAAAGAATGATGTGGTTGTCATTATCATATTTGTTTTGTGTATATTGCTGAAGCTTATCATCTTCATAATATTCCTCCTGAATACTATTCCCTCTTTTATCATATATGTAAACCAATCTTCCTTCTTTAGGGTGATCTCCATAATAATATATATCTGAGGAAGAAACTCTTCCTTGCTTATCAAAATAATAGATAAACTCACTGATCAGTTTATCTTTTTCATAGACATTATTTCTTTCAATATTTCCTTGACGATTAAAGAAATACTCCTTCACTAATTCCAAAATTCCATCATTATATTCGTATATTTTGAGATATTTTACCTTTCCATTGAGTTTCATTTCTTGCAAATGGTTTTTCTTTTGAGACCATCCTAATAAAGAGCAAAATAATAGTAATAATAAAAGATGTCTTTTCATATTATATTAGTTATTAGTCTTTATACTTGATAATTCTTTCAGTTATTAAGAAAATATCACTATCAATAGTACTTATTTTTTTTATCCAGTTATCATGTGCATCATATATATAAGAGTAATAAAAGAACTCCTTACGCTTGACTTTGGGATGTTCTAAAAAATCGCCTTCTTCTTTGAGTTCAATAGTAAGGTCGCCTTTTTCGTTGTACTCATAGGTATATTTGATAAAAAGCGTATTGTCCCACCAGTATTCCTTTCTTATTATTTTTCCTTGGGCATCATATCTGTAAATATCATTGTATAGCACATCACCAGAGGAGGTCGCCTCCCAACGGACTTTGGTTAGTTGCCGCTGTGGGTTATAGGTATAAGTCAGGCAGGTACCATAGGAAGAAACCTTATCCTTATCATGCTGTACATGTGTGATATTCACCTCGGTGAGCATCCCCGTGTTATCATAAGTATAAGTACGATGTTCGTCTAACAAATCTCCATGATAGATAAGCGAGGAGATGATATTCGCCTTGGGGTCAGGAACATCTTTGGGATAGATATAAACAGCCGACCAATAGTTGTCTCGCTCCTTATAAGAGGGTTCGGCTGTGTCATAAAGCTTGTCATAACCTATGGGACGGGAAAGGCTGTCGTATAGGAATACTTTTTTCATCAGGCAATGCTTGGGTGTATCATATTCCTGATAGATCCACTTGCGACCCTGATCGTCAAAGGTCAGGCTACGCTTCACAACCTCCAAGGTCTTATATTCCTTTTCATAGGTACGATTACGGTAATGCTCCAAGGAGGTATAGTAGTTTTCTTCTACAGAGAGCACTTTCCCTTTAAGGTTCTTAAAATTCTCATAGGAATCTGTTTGTTGTGCTACTACAGAGCAACAAAACAGCCATAACGACCAATGACAAATTATTAATGATAAATTCCAAGACATATCTAAATCTAAATAATGATGAATAACGAAAACTCCATAACAAGTTCCATATCATTAATCATTGACAATTAACCATTAACCATTAACCTTTATATCGTTCTATTCATAAGGTTTTTCCCAAACTCCTTTAGAATTTCTTTTTTCTCATTGGGGACATCAAGTGCATCTAAGATAGTGAATGCTTTTAGGGTGTAGATCTCCACTTGTTCTCTAAGATAAGTATGGCTTTGAGTGATAACAAAAAGTTCAGTTACACGAGTGATTTTTTCAGCTTCATCTTTAGGCTGGGTGGTATAGAGTGTATATAACTCCTGTTTTTGCACTGGCGTACCTTTCTCTAAAGCCTTGAGGTATAGGAGTGTTTTCTTGTTCTGGAGAATATCTCCTCCAATTTTTTTACCAAAGGAAACATCCCCAAAGGTATCTAAGTAATCGTCCTGCAATTGATAAGCAATACCCAAGGCAAGACCAAAGTCATATATTTGCTGCTTATTCTCCTCAGTGGTTTGAGCAATAATAGCTCCCATCTTGAGCGCTGCTCCTATCAACACAGCTGTTTTGTATGCAATCATTTTGAGGTATTGATCAGTGGATACTTGCACCTCTTTTTCAAAATCCACATCATACTGCTGCCCCTCACACACCTCAATAGCAGTCTTACTAAAAATTTTAGCTAACTCTTGAAAAATATTTGGCTCATACTGCTCAAAATACTGGTAAGCAAGGATAAGCATAGTATCTCCAGAAAGAATACCTGTATTGAGGTTCCATTTAGTATGCACTGTGGGCTGACCTCGCCTTAAGGAAGCCTCATCCATAATATCGTCATGTACCAAGGAGAAGTTATGGAAAATCTCCACTGCAAGAGCAGCATAAAGTGCCTTGTGGTAATCCTCTCCGAAGATGTCAGCACTGAGCATCGTAAGAGTGGGGCGCAAACGCTTGCCTCCTACATTAAGAATATAATGAATAGGATCATATAAATTTTTAGGCTCTCGCTCAACAAAATGTTCTTTCATAAAGGCAAGAAACTCGTTTTGGTAATAAGTGATCAGTTGCATATTCTCTTGTTATTTATTATTAGTTTCTTCTCCATAAAATTTCACACCAATTTGAATACGTTCTTGTCCTTTTGCTAAACGATGCTGATTAGCATCACGCAACGAATAAGCACAACCACAATATTCCTGTTTATAAAAACGTTCGTACTTACAAATTTCCAAATTACAAGCACTTCCTCCCTTCTTGCGCCAATTATAATCCCAATAAGTAATTCCTTCATACTTCTCAGCAGCACGCCTCCCGGAATCATTCACCTGGTCAAGGTTTTTCCATCGTGAGATGCCAAGTGAAGTGGCAATCACATCAAAGCCATGTTCGTATGCATAGAGAGCCGTGCGCTCCAAACGCATATCAAAACACATCGTACAGCGAATACCCCGTTCAGGTTCAAACTCTAAACCTTTAGCACGTGCATACCAATTATCGGTATCATACTCGGCATCAATGATAGGTACATGACATTTTTCAGCAAAGCGAATATTCTCCTCCTTGCGTATCTCGTATTCCTTCTTGGGATGTATATTCGGATTATAGTAAAAGATAGCAAAATCTATATTAGAATCCTGAATGAATTTTATAATACCACCAGAACAAGGAGCACAACAAGAATGCAAAAGGAGTTTCTTACCTCCATTGGGGAGTACTAATTTTTCTCGGTTGGGTTCCATAAATATTTCTTATTCAAAAAAGACTTCCATTTTGTGTGAAAGCCTCTCTAATTTCTATATTCTTGACAAAACTTAGCAAAGATAATTATTCTGAATGTATACATAATTCTCTTTTAAGCAGAGAAAACAGCCACATCCTTATTAATTTTCTTGACCAATCCTTGGAGCACCTTCCCTGGAGCAAGTTCATAGAACTCGGTAGCACCATCGGCAATCATTTGCTGGACACTCTGTGTCCATTTGACAGGAGCGGTAAGCTGAGCGATGAGGTTTTGCTTGATCGCATCAGGATCTGTTACAGCAGTGGTGGTCACATTTTGATAAATAGGACATAGCGGTTTTTGGAAAGTGATTTCCCCGATAGCAGCAGCAAGTTCCTCCTCGGCAGGCTTCATCAGAGAAGAGTGGAAAGCGCCTCCAACGGGCAGGATTAGGGCACGTTTTGCCCCTACTGCTTTAAGTGTTTCGCAGGCCTTCTCTACCGCCTCATAAGCGCCAGAGATAACTAACTGTCCAGGACAGTTATAGTTGGCTGGGGTTACTATCCCCTCGGTATCTTTGCAGGCTTGCTCTACCACGGCATCGTCCAGACCTAAGATGGCGGCCATAGTACCACGCTGGAGTTCACAGGCTTTTTGCATAGCCTCGGCACGCTTGGCCACCAAGTGCAAGCCCTGCTCAAAGGTAAGTACCCCACTGGATACCAAGGCGGAGAACTCGCCCAAAGAGTGTCCTGCTACCATATCGGGAGTAAAGGCATCGCCCAATACTTGGCGCTGAATGACAGAGTGTAGGAAGATAGCAGGCTGGGTAACACACGTTTGCTTGAGTGCTTCTTCGTCACCAGCAAACATGACTTCGGTAATGGCGAAGCCTAAGATATGGTTAGCTTCTTCAAAGAGAGATTTGGCAAGAGGATGGCTCTCATACAAGTCCTTCCCCATTCCCACAAACTGGGAACCCTGCCCAGGAAAAATATAGGCTTTTTTCATGGCGTATCTTAAGTTGGTATATCAGAGGGCAAAGATAGTTCTTTTTCAGAAGATGAGCAAGAAGTATCTTCAGGAGGTAATAAACAAAATAGAAATAAGGGGATACAAATAGGAAAACCCATAATTCCTTCAGTTGTATTGAATAGAAAAAAAGTAATTAGTACATAGATACCTAAAAGGAATTTGTTCTTTATGCCAAAATAAACAACAAAAATGTGGAATAGGAAAATAAAGAAAAAACCTACTAACCCTTGTTCTACTAAAGTACTTAAATAATCATTGTGTAAGGTATGAAAATCATATCCTGCCTTTATAATAACATTTTCTTCTGATCCTGCCCCTTTTCCAAAAACAGGAGACTCTTTAAAACTATTCCAAGCAGCAATATTCATTCTATTTCTGATCTCATCATTAAAATAATTATTCTTTTTTATAATGAGAAAAGGAAGGAGAAATAAAATAATTAGAGCAGCAAAACTTGTGTAAATAATCTTCTTTTTTAATTTTATCCTTTTCATCAGTTCAACCCATAAAAACACAAGCATAATAATCCCGATTCCTAAAATAACTACACGTGCTTGTATAATCAAAGATACCATTATCAGGAGTGTAAAATAGAAAATGATATGCCAAGTGGTAATCCATTTTTGTTTGTTCTCTCTCCATAACCAATAACCCATAACAAAAACTAATAAGAATCCCCAACCAATCATACTCTGATGTAGAGTAACACTCCACTTCATAGTCTCAATATAGGAAATATCCCCTAAATATCCCTTCGATAGAGAGAGAAAAGAAAAAAGAGGTTTTTGATATTGTTTTACTAAGAAAATATAGGAGGCTATATTGAGCGTCATTAAGTTGATAAAGACTATAAATGAAATATAGATAAAGGGGTAAAGTTCTTTTTTCTGTACCTTGTAAAAACAACTTACTATAGGTAACATAATAAAGAGACAATAATAATCTATATGATGGAAGGATTTTGAAAAATTGTCAGACCATAAAATGCTTAAGAATTTCACAAAACTCAAGAGAAAGAAAGCAATCATTATAGGATGAGGTCTGTAAAAAGTTCTTTTATAAATTCCATAGAATAGACACAGCAAAAGTAAGACAATTCCTAATCCTAATATCATCTTGTATTTGTAAGGATACAAACAGATTAGAAAGGAAGCAAGAATAGTGATAAAGGTTCTAAAAGGACTAATGTTTTGGACTAATGTTTTCCATCGGAAGAATATATCTATACAAGAGACTATTATAACAATTCCGATAATGATTCTAAAGAATAACTTCAGAGGGAAATCTGTATAATAAATATTAAAGTCTAAAGGAAGAAAATAGAATATTCCTATAGTACTTATAACAAAGATATTTAGAATAAGTATAAAATATTTTTGTAGAAAAGTTATCATCTAATTGTTTTTGTTTTGTTGTTGTTTGAGTGATCTGAAATTTTCATAAACAGAGAGAGCACTTACTTTACTGAGTAAAAATCCCTCCTTACCATCTAAAATACCTAACTTGAGTATATAGGTTTTGAAAAAATGAAAAGCCATTTTGACATACATCTTTAGCGGATTGTAACGCTTCCCCTTAAGGAACATCTCCTCTCCTCTTAACTTACCATAGAGGATAGCTTTCTCTCGGTAGGACTTATAATCGGATACCGAATAATGTAATAGCTTGTGCTTGAGCGTCCCAATGGTCCCCTCTACAGAGAGTGTTTCATGCACTTTTCTTTCAGGCACATAGTGACATTTTGACTTGCGGAACAAACGAAAATTTCGATCTCCTTGGGTGCCTGAAAAGTGAATAGGCTTTCCAGCAAAGAAAAACAATCGGTAGAAATAGTAAGCATCTTTTTTCTCAGGGCTATTGAGCGTAAGGATAATTTCCTCTTTTAGTTCAGGAGTAATACGTTCGTCTCCATCTAAGAAAAGAACCCAATCATTGGAGACGTTTTCAAGTGCTAAATTGCGCTGCTGGGCAAAATCCTCGAACTTATTTTGGATCACCTTCACTTTAGGGAAAGATTCTGCTATAGCCACAGTATGGTCGGTACTAAAGGAATCTACTACAATAATTTCATTACAGAAATCAAGGCATTGTAACACTTCCTTGATATTCTTTTCCTCATTATAAGTAATGATAAGGCCACTTACTTTTTCTGTTAAAGGTTGCATTCATTTTTTAAGGGCAAAGATAATATTTTTTTATGTGTTTTGAAATTTAATTTTTATTTTTTTGTACCTTTGCACCTAATAATAATTTTGTCTTTATGAAAATACCATTTTCACCTCCTTATATTGATGAGGGGGTAATAAATGAAGTAGTAGATACTTTACGTTCAGGCTGGCTTACTACTGGAGCTAAAGTAAAAGCATTGGAAGGAGAGATTAGAAAATTCTCAGGAGCATCACAAGTACTCTGTGTAAATTCATGGACATCAGGAGCTATTTTAATGCTTAGATGGTTAGGAGTGAAGACGGGAGATGAGGTGATTGTGCCAGCATATACCTACAGCGCTACAGCATTGGCAGTACTTCATGCAGGTGCTACGCCTGTAATGGTAGATGTAAATGATGATTTTGATATCAATGTAGCTGCTGTTAGAAAGGCGATCACTTCTAAAACAAAAGCTATTATCCCTGTAGATATAGCAGGGTTTCCTTGTGATTATGATGCTCTAATGGATTTGGTAAAATCTCCAGATATACAAGCTCTTTTCACCCCCACAAGTACTGTACAAAAGCAATTAGGTCGCATACTTGTACTAAATGATGCAGCACATTCCTTAGGAGGTAAATACAGACAAGGAATACGTACAGGAAGCGAGACAGATGTGGCTATTTTTTCATTACATGCTGTAAAAAATATTACTACAGCCGAAGGAGGAGCTATTTGTTTGAACTTACCAACTCCTTTTGATAATGAAGTACTCTACAAGGAATTACGACAAATGAGTCTGAATTGTCAAACAAAAGATGCCTTTACTAAAAGCCAAGCAGGGGTATGGAGATATGATATTACAGGACTGGGAATGAAGATAAATATGGCAGATGTAAATGCTGCTATTGGACTTGCTCAGATACGACAATATGAAAAAATGCTGGAACGACGTAAGCATGTCTTTCAGTTATATGATAGGGCATTTCGTAAGTATGATTGGGCAATTCTTCCTCCGTCTATAAAAAATGGAAAAGAGACCTCCTATCATATCTATGCACTGCGTATTAAGGACTTTACAGAAGAACAACGCGATACTCTTATTAGTGAAATTGCTAAAAAAGAGGTGGTAGTAACGGTACATTTTATTCCAATGCCTATGCTTACGCTCTTTAAGAATTTGGGGTATGATATAAAAGACTATCCGCAAGCTTATGATAATTTCAAATCTGAAGTATCTTTGCCTATTTATCCTCAACTTACCGATGAGGAGGTCCAATTTGTTATTGATACTGTGATAGAAGAAGTTGAAAAAATAAAGAAAAAGTAAACTATAGAAAGGGAGTTCTATGCCTAATATTGGTTTTGTACATGGGAGTTATCCATATGGAGGAGGAGAGAAAGTAACCTCAAATATAGCGCCTTACCTCACTGACTTGGGGTATAAGGTGTTTGTATTCTCTTCACGAATTAATCATCAGAAGATTAGTGAAGAAGATAAGCAGTATATTACTTTTGTAGATATAGGTAAAACACGATTGTTTTCACATCCTAAAGTATCCTTAGCGGACAAAGTAAATGAACTTCATATAGATGCCTTAGTCTTTGTAGGTAAGAGTTTTAGTGCTTTGCGAGAAGGTATCTTTAAGAAAACTCAGTGTAAGTGTGTATTTGCACATTATGGTATCACGTTTTGGCAGGCAGAAAACAAATGGAATGAGCTAAAGGCTAAGGCCTCCAAGAATTTTCTAAATACCTTGTGGTATAAGGGATTTAAAATACCTCTTTTTCATCTTAGTAAATGGATAAAAATAGCTAAGTATAGAGTCATCTATAGGCATTATCATGCTTTTATGGTCTTATGTGAGGCTTACAAGCAAGAACTTGTAGAGGCCTTAAAGCTAAAAAAAGATAATAAAATTATAGCCATTCCTATTGGTATTCAACCTCCACCAAGCACATATTCGTTGGATAAGAAGAAACAAATACTCTATGTGGGACGTATGACTTATATAGATAAACGTATAGAGCGCTTGGTAGAAGTATGGCGAAAAATATATAAAAACTATCCTGATTGGGAATTTCTATTGGTAGGAGAAGGAAAGGAATTACCTAAGCTTAAACAACTTGCCAGTGATTATAACTTAGAACGTATCACTTTCTTAGGAAGACAAGAAAGTACTTTTCCTTATTATAATGAGGCCTCTATCAGTTGTCTGTCTTCCCAAATAGAAGGATTTCCCTTAGTCCTTATTGAGGCACAACAGGCAGGAGTTATACCTGTGGCTTTTGGAAGTTCAGCAGGGATACGAGAAATACTTTCACCCAATGGTGAAAATGGAATGTTGGTTACTCCATTTGATTTAGATGCTTATGCTGAAACACTCTCTCTGTTAATGAGAGATACGGCACTGCGTAGACAAATGCAACAAAAGGTACTGAAAAAAGCACAACTTTATGATATAGTAGCTATTGTGAAGCAATGGGATCGTTTGTTTAAAAAGATATTATGAATGCCACAAGCAAGAAAATACTCATAGACTTAGAACGCCTACATTATCCTAACACAGGTTTGGCAAATGTATTTAGGAATCTTACAAAAGGACTTTTAGATACACCATCTTGTATAGATTTCTCATATTTTGGCACTTTAAAATCAATCAGAGAGATAGGTACAGATCTTAAAGTAATACCTTATAAGCATTATCATCGCTTCTATGAGTCTTTTAGTGAAAGGTTTGATATTATTCATAGTAGCAATCAAAGATCTCTTTATTTTAGAAAAGACTATACTCATACCCAAAAGATACTTACCTTACATGATCTAAATTTTTTGTATGAAGATATCAGCAAACACAAGTTTAAAAAAATGCTTGCACTGGTTAATTCTAATTTGAAAAACACTGATTATCTTGTGTGTATCTCAAATTTTGTAAAGGAAAATGTGTAAAAAGTACTTCTCTTCTACAATTGGATAAAGTGAAAGAAATAGTAGTGATACACAATGGTATTACTCTCCCAGAAGATAGTGACTATCCACTGAATGGGAAGTTTTCATTCTTAAAAGAGAGAAAATATCTGCTAAATATAGGTGTTTTGTTTTCTAAGAAGAACCAAAAGAGCCTTATAGAGACTTTACCCTATTTAGAAGAAGATTTGGTTTTAGTATGTTCTGAAAAAAAAGAACCTTATGCTACGGAACTGATGGAACATATTTCAAAATTGGGTTTGGAGCAACGAGTGCACATATTCAGCCATATCAGCGAGGAAGAAAAAAATGCTCTTTTGCAACATTGTCAAGCTCTTTGCCAGCCTTCGTTAGCTGAGGGGTTTGGTATTCCTCCCATTGAGGCTATAGCCTTTGGCAGACCAGTTTTTTTGAGTAAATGTACAAGCCTACCTGAGATCGGAGCAGAAGAGGCTTTTTATTTTGATAACTTTCAACCTGAATCTATGGCTTATACTATTAAGGAGGGATTGACAGCTTATAACCAACAGCCAATACTCTATTTCAATAGATTAAAAAATAGAGCTACAGCGTTTGACTACCGTATAATGGCACAGAATTATTTAGATTTATATAACCGTATTTGAACAATGAAACGCATTACAGAATACAAAGCTCTTGCTTATCGTTTGACTTTAGCTTATATATTTTATTTTTTATCACGCCTTTCTTTTTACTGTTTTAATCAAGCACATCTCCGTGTGGAGGGTATAGGTGATTTCTTTCGTCTTGCTTTTTATGGTTTGTTGTTTGATACTACAGCTATTATCTATGTGAATCTGCTGTTTATTTTCCTAAGTGTGCTACCGCTACTTATCAACACTAAGAAAAGTTTTCAAAAAGTACTTTTTTGGGTATATTTTGCTTGTAATATACCTGTATATCTACTTAATTTTATAGATATTGTATATTTTTCGTATAACAAAACACGCCTTACGACCAATGATTGGGCTTTGGTAGAAAACGAACACAATCCACTGACACTCATGGTTGGATTTTTGGTACAATATTGGGCTATTTTTGCTGTTTTCTTAGTGTTAATTGTGTTATGGATATTCCTTTATAGGAAAGTACAAGTCAGAGAAGAAGAGGTAACACATAGAAGGCCTTACTTTATAATCTCAGCAATAGTCTTGGTTCTGTTGGCTCCTACACTTATCTTTGGGATACGAGGGTTTTCATTCAAAGCGGGAGTAATTCCTCTCACTGTAATGGATGCCAGTAAGTATGC
This sequence comes from Capnocytophaga sp. G2, assembly GCF_035282625.1. NCBI lineage: Bacteria > Pseudomonadati > Bacteroidota > Flavobacteriia > Flavobacteriales > Flavobacteriaceae > Capnocytophaga > Capnocytophaga sp. G2. Next base: position 14,486 of record NZ_JAYKBU010000011.1, read on the forward strand.
ACGCGATATTTCTCAGGTAAATATACTACTAAATACACCTTTTACCATCTTTCGTACCATGGGTAAGAACAAGGGCTTTAAGGAATTCAAATTTACTACAGATGCTTATATAGCGGAAAATATTAAGCCTATCAAACGATATGGACGACAGGTTAAAGATCAACCCAATATAGTGGTTATTATTCTTGAAGGTATGGGAGCGGAGTACTTTGGGGTGATGAACCAACATACTCATATTCCTAATTATCGTAGCCATACGCCTTTTTTAGATTCATTGGCTAGGCAAGGATACTATTTTACCAATATATTCTCCAATAGTATTCACTCTATTGAGGGAATTTCAGCAGTAACGGCAGGAATGCCTACTTTTCAAACGGCATGGGTACGTTCGGGCTATGCCCAGCGTAAGGTGTCTTCATTACCTGAAATAGCACGTTCCCTGGGTTATCAAACCCTTTTTGCTCATGGGGCAACTAATGGTTCTATGAACTTTGATGGTTATACTCACCAAATTGGTTATCAGACCTATTTAGGACGTACCGAATTTAATGATGACCGTTATTACAATGGTAGTTGGGGTATAGATGACGAACCTTTCTTACAATATTTTGCCAAGAATATTAATCAAATGAAGCGTCCTTTTTTGGCTACAGTCTTTACCCTATCCTCTCATGGACCTTATACAGTTCCTGATAAGTATAAAAACCAATTCAATACAGGGGATATTCCTATGCACAATGTTACAGAATATACAGACCTATCTCTTTTAAAATTCTTCGATACTATTAAGAAAGAGGATTGGTATGCTAATACTATCTTTGCTATTATTTCTGACCATACTACCGATGATTATTATGATTATTACAAACAGAAAATAGCGCACCATCGCTTACCTATTATCTTGTTTAGCCCGAATAAAGCACTTATTCCTCAAGGGAGTTCAGATACATTAGGCCAACAGATAGATATTTTTCCTACTTTGGTAGATCTTATGGGCTATCAAAAACCTTTTCGCTCTTGGGGACGTAGTCTTCTGAGTGATAAGGCAGATGAGATACCTCGTGCCTTTGTTACACATACTCAGTTTTATCAGCTTATACAAGGTAATTACATCTATGTACTTGATTTGCAAGGAAAAGTGGTAGGGGTGTATGCTAAGGAAGATTTAGACCTTATCCATAACCTCAAAGGCCAAATCACTCATAACGAAGAAATGAAAAAGGGCATCGCAGACATGCGAGCCTTTATGCAGGATTATATGGATAGGATTATCCATGATAAGCTGGAGTAAGTCACAGATTAGTATTCTAGATGTCTTATAAATTCCTGTGCATGCTGGTAATCAACAGGTTTTCCAATATCAATCCAATATCCTATAATTGGATCATAGACAAGTTTTCCTCCTTCACAGATTAATTGTTCCATAACATCTGTAATATCACAATATTTTCCTTTAGGAATTTTCTGAACTAAGGACTTTTTCAGTATATAAACTCCTGCATTAGAATAATATATAAAGCTAGGTTTTTCCTTAAAGTTAACCACTCTTCCTTGATTGGTTTCAAAAATGGCATAAGGTACATCTACTTTGTATTCAGTAGAGGCCACTGACATATCTGCTTGCTCATTGATTAACTTTAGGTAGAGAGACTCAAGATTGATGTTAGTGAATAAATCACTATTCATCAATAAGACATGTTCTGTCGCTATAGAGTCAATTAAGGCTAATGCACCGGCTGTACCCAAAGGTTCTTCTTCTTGTATATATTCAATGTGAATACCCTTTTGCTTTCCATCTCCAAAATAATCTATGATTTGTTTTCCGAGGTATTTTATAGAGATGTAGAGCTTTCGGATTCCAAAACTGATCAGTCTATCAATATTATATTCAATGATAGGCTTACCACCCAAAGGAAGCATAGGCTTTGGAACTGTATCAGTCAAAGGGCTTAGGCGCTTTCCTCGCCCTCCTGCCATAATAACAGCTTCTAAGGGGAGTTTTGCTTTTGTTTTTTCTAAGTCTATAAGCTCCACCATCTGTCCTTTTTGATCAAGAACAGGTAGGATCCTGATGTCCGCTTTTCTAAAACTTTCAAAACTCTGATAAGCACTACTCTGTAAAAGATGTTTAAATGATCGGTTACAAATATCGCCTAACTTCTTTTGTAGATTTTGTTCATTTACAATAGAACGCCTAATATCTCCATCGGTTACAGAACCAATTACTCTATTATTATCATCTATTACAAAGAGGATAAGCCTACTGATGTCCTGTAACTCACTTAGTTTCTTCAGTCCTTCTATTAGATTTTTATCTTTATGTATTAAAACATTCGTTTCCATGTATTGTTCTATCCAAAAAATATACTATTTACCTTACTACATTTTACTATCTAAATATTTCCCAGTCTCTTGATGATCAAAATTCACTAAGAACCTTCTCATCAGTTGGGTTATATCATTCTTTTGGGTGTCAGGGTTGTCAAATAGTTTTGTTAGCTCTTTGATAAAATTTTCTATTTCAGTCAGTTCTTTGAAACTTTGAAGGTTGATCACACCCAAAGATTCATATTTGTCTAAAAGAACTTGTTCTCCTTCGGTATAAAACTCTTCGTAGGGCTTTTCTCCAGTGGTATCACTCTTTGAGAAATAAACAGGATACCATTTGTCATTTTCTTTCCTACTTTCTGCTTTGGCAATAGCCTCTGTCTCACTGTGACATTCTAAGGGTTCATATCCTAAGCCTTTAAGTAATTCTGTAGCTATAGTGGAGAAAGTAAGTGCTTGTTCTTTTTTTAGTTTTGGAAAGTATATTTGCCCTGTAGTTCCTAATATACAAGCCATTAGGCATATTTGTCCACTTTCTTCAGGGGATACAAAATAGCGTGTTACATCTGAGGGGGCGGATAAGGGTTGGTTCTTGGCAATACGCTCTAAAAATCCGGCAGGTAGGGAACCGTTGGAGAAAGCCACATTGGCAAAACGAGCAGTAGTTACAGGGAAAATTTTTGCGTAGGCCATGATCATATCTTCCATAATCTTCTTGCTTCCTCCCATGATATTTACGGGGTTAGCAGCTTTGTCTGTGGAGACACAGAAGAAATGTTCAGGGGGATAATCACATAACAAGTCTAAGAAGCCTTTGGCATTGATTACATTGTTTTTCAGTAAGGCTTCTACAGAATATTTATCTTTTTCTGAGCGTACATGCTTGTGAGCAGAAAAATTAGCTACTATATCAAATCCGCCACGAGCTTTGAACATCTTTACAAAAGTATCATCAGCATAGCTCATGGGGTAGGTTACATAGTCATCGGGTACTGAGAAAGCGGAAGTACTACGTAGCTCACGGGTGAGTTCAGTTAGTCCATTTTCATTAATATCCACCACTACCAAGGTTTTAGGTTTAAAAGGTAATAGTACTTTAATATAAGAACTCCCTATAGAGCCTGCACCTCCTATGACTAATACACGCTTCCCTTCTATGGCTGCGGTAAGCTCTTTTTGGTGAGCATGTAAATCCTTAAGAAACATACTCTCAGGACGTTTGGTAACGTATTTGGATATAAAGTGTTCTATGTTCAACATAAAAAAATCTATTTGTTGTAGTTCCTTTTTAATGTATATCTTTATTTCTCTTAAAGAACAGCAGAAATACCCCAGCGAGGATAAAGGGGATACTCAGCCACTGTCCTGTGGAGAAGATACCTAAGGTATTCTCAATACCGCCTTGACTGTCCTTGACATACTCTACAAGGAAACGAATAGTCCAAAGGGCGATAAGGAACACACCAAAGATAAAATAAGGCTGGTTTTTCCTGTTGGTTTTCCAATAGAGGTAATAGAGCAGCCAGAAAAGAAAAAAGTAACAAATAGCCTCGTAGAGTTGTACTGGATGTCGGTAAGGAATTTGGTTATAGATTTCTACAAATTGTGGGTTGTGGGCAATCACTTCAAAGGCTTTTTGTGGGGTGTTTTGCCCCGTAAGTTCCATAGCCTGATAGGGGCTAAAATCACCTGATTGCAAAAACTTTACTGCAAAAGGGAATGATTTATCCACCACTTTCCCTACAATCTCAGAGTTCATAAAGTTACCAAAGCGAACAAACATCCCTCCTATAGTAATGGGAATCACAATACGGTCAAGTATCCAAGAAAGTTTGAATTCAGGATACCTATGTATGTATAGAATCATTGCTATAATAATACCCACTGCTGCTCCATGACTTGCTAAACCTGCAAATCCTGTAAGCTCAAATTTAGGAGAAAAACGAAAAGGTAGAATAATTTCCAATAAATGATGCTTAAAATATGCCCAATCATAGAAGAAAACATGTCCTAAGCGTGCACCCAAAAGCGTTGCTATGGCTACATAGATGACCAAGGTATCGAGTTTCTCTAAAGGTTTGTTTTCTGCTAAAAAGATTTTTTTGGTGATGTAAAAGCCTAAAGAAAAGGCAATAACAAACATAAGGCTATAGTAGCGTATTTGTATAAAATGCAGGTCAAGTAATACCTGATTGGGATTCCAGTCCATATAAAGAGTTTTATAAGGGACAAAAGTACGAAATCAATGATTAATTTCCTAATGATTAATAATTAATTATTTATTACAAGTTATATGTTACTGATCATTAGTTACTTTCTCTTTATAAAGGTTGCCTTTAGGGGATAATGGTCTGAATAATTGATTCCTGTATATACTTTATGAGAAGTAATCTTAAAATATGGATCAGCAAAAATATAGTCAATGCGAAAAGGAAAATAAGGAAAATAATAAGTCTTTCCAAACCCTGAACCTTCTTCTTGGAAACTATCTATGAGTCCTCTATTCTGAATTTTTTGGTACAAATAAGAAAAGGCAGTATTATTAAAATCCCCACAAACAATAATGGAATATGGAGAAGTATCGGCATGCGCATCAAAAAGTTCTACTTGAGATTGTTGAATAGCAAAACGCTTAGGAAGGCTCAGGAGTATTTTTTTTGAGTTTTCTTGAGTAATTTGAGTATCATCAATATGAAAAGATTCAAAATGCAAACTATACAGGCGAAGAGTATCTTTTCCAAGGACAATATCAGCATATACTCCATTATTCCCTGTATGAGGAAAGTTAAGAGATCCACTTCCTATAATTGGATAATCACTGAGTATAGCCTGTCCTATTTTATCATTTTCATTCTTATAAATAAATCGTTTATATTTATAGAAAGGGAAACTTTCATTTTCCTTTTTATAAAATTCCTGTAAAGCAACGATATTTGGATGCTCTTCTCTAAGAAAAGAAATTATTTTTTCTCGCAAAGTGAGATCCTTACTCCATTTGTAATGGTTCAGTAAACGGACATTAAAACTCATGATACTCGGTTGTCCCTTAAGAGGTAATGTGTTTTGGGAGAATTGCACAAAACGATGCATAAAGGGTAAGCCTAAGAAAAAGAGTACTGCTGAAAATAAGAAGTTCCATTTACGTAATATTAACCATAAAATAATAAAGCCTATATTAAGTATCATTAACAAGGGAGTAAAAACACTTAAGGTCGCATATTCAAAGTATCGTGGAGGAATGAAGGGAAGTACATAAGCGAAAAGTAAAATGACACCTATGATTCCATTTATCAAAAAAAGAATTTTTTCTCTCAAAGAAAGAGTTTTCCACATTGTTTTCATCAAAAATTAGAATTACTCTCGAATAACAAGTATCTGTCCCAAATTCAGATTAGAATTATTCATGTTATTAAGATTCATCAATTGTTCTACGGTTACCCCTGCTCTACGAGCAATACCATACAAAGTATCTCCCTTTTTTACAATATACATTTTTATTATATCCATAGCAGGTTCTTCTGTAATATTATTTGTTGATTGAGGTTTTACCACACGAGTACTATCAACAGTCATACTATCCTTTTTAACAATAGCATTCACTTTTTTATCAGCTATTTGAGTATTACTTATCTTTTGAGCTATTTGCGTACTATCTTTTCTAATAGGAGTATTCTTTTTAGCAGTATTAATACTTGCTGTCCCAGTAGCTGAAATGCTACTCATTTTCCCTACAAGGGCATCATTTCCTTTGGTAATATTTTCTTTTTTATTGCCAACAGGAATAGGAGGAGTATTAGGAATAGGAGAAATAGATTTTTCTTCTTTGTAGGCAAATCCTAATACCTGAGTATCATATTGATGAAGCTCATACTTACTAATAAGAGTAAGAAGTTTTTGAGAATACCCAGGGTCAGTGGCATATCCTGCTTTTTTAAGTCCATAAGCCCATCCTTTATAATCTCCTGCTTTTAGTTCAAAAAGAGAAGCATAACGAGTACGATTTAGAAGAAACTGAGAATGATCCTCAAAGGAAGCCTCTGCATGCTCATATTTACGGAAGCACTCTCCTTTAGCATCATCATCATGGGTAATTGTATCTCCTTCCCAACCATAATGACATTTGATTCCAAAATGGTTACGTGCATGGCGCGCCAATCGTCCTTGTCCAGAACCACTCTCTAATATTGCTTGAGCTAAAGTGATACTTGCTGGAATACCATAGCGTTGCATTTCCACCATAGCAATATCTTTGTAGGTATTAATATATTCACGAATAAGAGCAGGAGTTACTTTCACTGCTGAAGTAGCTCGGAGTTCTTCAGGAGTTTCAGGGATATCCTTATTAATATAGGTTTGAGTACGTTTGCTTTCTGTCAATACCTTTTCAGGAATACGAGTAATAGGTTTTCGAGATGAAAGGCTTCTCTGTGTAGTGTTACATGAACTTACTATCAATAACAAACACAAAAGACTAATTAATTTCTTGTTCATAATTAATTATCTGTTTTTTTGTTTTACTAAGTTTTTGATTCATTCCATATATTCCTTGCAATCCACCAGTGTGAATAGCCATTATTTTACTATTGGGAGGAAAATAGCCCTTTTTTATCAAATCTGTAAGTCCATAAACCATCTTTCCTGTGTAAATAGGATCAAGTGGAATATGAGTCTGCCTGAAGAAATCATTAAGAAAAGAAATAAGGTCTTCATTTATTTTGGCATATCCTCCTAAATTATAATCATGTATAAGTGTCCAATTATCAAAGTTATGTACCCATTTTTTGAGTTCTTCTTCTAGAAACTCTCCTTTAAGAGCAGGAAAACCCAATACTTTTTGATGTACAAAAGCACTATTAATCAGTCCTGCAATAGTACCTCCAGTTCCCACAGCTGTAGCAATATAGTCATATATCTCATCCTCTGGAGTAAGTATCTCCTCTGTACCCTTGATAGCCAAAGCATTAGTACCTCCTTCAGGAACATAGTAATAATCTCCAAAAAGTTGAGCAAGTTCTTCCTTAAAAGCATCCGTTTGTTTTTGACGAAAATGCTCACGACTAACAAAATAAAATTGCATACCACAATCATGAGCAAAACAAAGTGTAGGGTTCTCTGCTACTTTTGTGGCTAATTCATCACCACGAATAACTCCTATAGTTCTTATCCCTGCAAGTTTTCCAGCATAAGCTGTAGCAGCAATATGATTGGAATAAGCTCCTCCAAAAGTTATCAACCGCTTATAACCTCTTTGAATAGCCTCTATAATATTATATTTCAATTTTCTATATTTATTTCCTGAAATATAAACATGAGTTCTATCTTCTCGTTTTATATAAAGTTCTATTCCCTTAGGATAAATAATAGGTACTTTTTGGGTTTCTATGTAAGGGACATCTATCATTCACAGCTATGTCAAATTCTGTTACAAAATTACAAGCAAATATCTATATCAACTAATTTGTACAGAATGGGCATTAGAAAATATTTCTGTTTTTAAGAAATAAATTAGAATAAGATATATATCATAAATGCTTATATATCAAATATTTACAACTATATTTAAATATATTAAAGAAGAGAAATTAACAAGAATAAAATAATTTTCAACAAAAATAGAATTGTTGTTAATTAAGAGTTATCAACAATATTTGTTCATATAAAAAAGTTAATTGTTTATAATAAAAACATATAGAATAATATGTGTATTATTCTATATGTTTTTTAACAAAGTAGACTATATATTATTTTATTCTCTTGTAAAACAATTTTTTAAATGGTCATTTATACGACCCGTTGCTTGTAAAAAAGAATAGATAATTGTAGTTCCAACAAATTTGAATCCTCTTTTTTTCAAATCTTTGCTCAATAGGTCTGACAAGGGAGATTGTGAGGGAACATCTTCAAGTGTATCAGGGTAATTATCAATAGGATTAGGGACAAATCTTTTAAGATAATCACCAAAAGAAGTATATTCTTCCTGTATTTCTATGAATCTTTTCGCATTATTAATTGCAGCTTGGACTTTAAGTTTATTGCGTATAATTCTTTCATTGGAAAGAAGTTCTTCTACTTTCCTTTCATCATAAGAAGCAACTTTCATAGGATCAAAGTCATCAAAAGCTTTGCGAAAGTCATCTCTTTTTTTCAATATAGTCAACCAACTTAATCCTGCTTGGAATCCCTCTAAAATGAGAAACTCAAAGAGTGTATTTTCTTCATAAGTGAATTTTCCCCATTCAGTATCATGATAATCTATATAGAGAGAATTACCTTCACACCAAGTACAACGTATTTTTTGCTCCATTCTTGTTATAATTACTTTCCAAACTCAAAGATAATTATTTTTTTCATATAAACATTACAACTATAATTATTTTTATTCATTCTAAGTAATAATTTTAAAAAAAGTTGTACCTTTGCGGAATTCAAATTATATAAAATAAATCTAATTATTAATTAAGAAAAATATATTAATCTCCTTATTATGAGAAAAAAGATCCTACTTATTACCTCCCTATTATTTATTGGGATATTGGGTTACTTTGTATGGCGCAAGTACATAGCGCCTACGCGTATTGCACTGGTAAATTTTCTGAGCTATCAGTCCTCTAATGTGGCATTATCCAATAAGGATAGGTTTATCAAATTTGAGGAAGTCCCTCTAGAAGAACTTGATAGACTCAAAAATTATGACTTTGTACTTATTTGGGGAATGGGTATGAAAATAAGTGAAGAACAACGCAATCTCCTTATAGAAACTTCACAAAGGGTACCTTTCCATAGTTTTGCTGTTACTAATCCGGATAATGATATTAATAGCCTCAATGAAAAAGATCAAAAGCGAATATCAGAATACTTAGAGAGTGCTAATAAAAATAATTATCAAAACTTAGCTCGATATGTACGCAAATATATTGATAAAAAATGGTTTGCTACCGAACCAGCTCCAGCAATTGAACGTAAAGAAAACGTATACTTCCATCTGGATGACGAACTCTCTTTCAATAATTTACAGACGTATGAAGAATATCTAAAGAAGAATAATTATTACAAAGAAAATGCGCCTCGTATTGCTGTTGTATCAGGATTACATGAACCTTTTGGTGGGAACAAAGAGCATCTCAATGGGGTTATTTCAGCCCTACAAAATGAAGGAATGAATGTATATCCTTTTACTGCACAAGCCAAAAGAATAGAATTTCTAGAAGATATCAATCCTGATGCCATTGTGTATTTCCCTCATGGACAAATGATGATGGGGGCTCCTGAAATATTCATTAACTGGATCAAGCAAAAAAACATTCCTATCTTTACAGGACTTTCCGTACTCTCTCTTAAAGAGAATTGGGAAAAAGATCCCATGGGTATGTCTGGTGGCTTTTTAGGGCAAACCGTTGTTATGCCAGAATTAGACGGGGCACTTTATCCCTATGTAGTTATAGCCCAAGAAAAAAATAAAGATGGTTATTACTTTCTTAATGCTATTGGAAATCGCACAGCAAAGTTTGCTAAAATCATACATAACTTCATTGAACTTAAGAAGAAACAAAATCAGGATAAAAAATTAGCCATTGTTTATTTCAAAGGAGTGGGGAAAAATCCGCCTGTAGGACAAGGTTTAGAAGTAGTTGAATCTCTTTATCATTTCTTACAACAGCTTAAAAAAGAAGGATATAAAGTAGATAACCTCCCTCCTACTGTGGAACAATTCAATACGATACTTAACAATCAAGCAAATACTTATAGAGCAAGTTCTAAAGGAGAAATAGAAAGATTCTTTAATGGAAATCCTGCTTTGGTTGAGGCAGCAGAATTGGACAATTGGCTCCAAAAAGCACTTCCAAAGTCTCTATATAAAGAAGTAATTGCTCATAACGGGACTATACCAGGAACTTATCTTAATACCGTCAAAAATGGGAAGGATTATTTAGCTGTGGCTCAAGTTTCTTTTGGAAACATAACCATTTTACCACAACCTCCTGCTGCTATTAGTACAAAAGATGATTTCAAAGTACAACATGGAGTAAAAGAAATCCCTCCTTATGCCTATATAGGATCATATTTATGGATACAAAATGGACTTAAGGCTGATGCTCTAATTCATTTTGGCACTCATGGATCTTTGGAGTTTACTCCTAATAAGCAAGTAACCCTTTCTGATTATGACTGGGGAGACATTCTCGTAGGCACTGTACCTCATTTTTATTATTATACTATTGGTAATATTGGAGAGGCAATGACTGCTAAACGCCGTTCCTATGGTTCTTTAGTGTCCTATCTTACTCCTGCTTTTACTGAAAGTGATATGCGTAACACTTTCAATGAACTAGAAAATGCTATTCTCTCTTACCAAAAAGTGAAAAATTCCACTGATAAAAATACCATTTCTTTGCATATCAAAAAATTAGCAGTCAATATGGGACTACATCGTGACTTGCGCTTAGATAGCATTCTTAGTAATCCCTATACAGAAACCGAAATAGACCGACTATCCAATTTCGCAGAGGAAATAGCCACTGAAAAAATCAATGGAGAACTCTATACGATGGGGATACCTTATTCTCCTGACAAAATCAATTCAACTGCCATGGCCATGTCTGTTGATCCTATTGCTTATAGTTTAGCATCTTTAGATAAACTTAATGGAAAGGTTACAGAAAATGATCTAAAGAGAAAAGTATTTTTTTCAGAAAAATATCTGAATCCAGCAAAAGCACTTGTACAACAGATTTTATCAGGAAAGCCTGTAACAAATGAACTTATCTGTGAGTATGCTAAAATAACTTCAGAAGAATTGCAAAAATCAAAGGAAATAATGGCTCAAGAAGAAGAGGGTAGCATGCCTTATTTCCTAAAAAAACAGATGACAAAGGCTTCTAATTCTCAGCAAAAACCTGATACAGAAAAGAGTAAGAAACCTGATGCTATAGGAAAGGCTACTAAAACAAAAAAAGCTCCTGTAAAGAAAATAGAGAATAAACCTCTTAGTGAAAAGGAATTAGCTGAGATAGCTATTAAAAAGGCAAAAATAGATCGCGCTCGTGCCATCACAGATATAGAAAAAGCAATTACAAGTGTAAGTGTCTATAAAGAAGGTTTAGAAAGTAGCCCAAAATTAGAAGAGAAAGCTTTTTTTAATGCACTCAATGGAGGATATACATCTCCCTCTTCAGGGGGAGATGCTGTAGCAAATCCTAAAGGAGTCCCTACAGGGCACAATCTCTATTCCGTAAACGCAGAAGCTACCCCTTCTAAATTAGCATGGGAAAGAGGAGTCGTTTTAGCTCAAAATATCATTAATGAATATAAGGAAAAACATGGAACTTTTCCTAAAAAAATAGCCTATACTTTTTGGAGTTCTGAATTTGTGGAAACTGAGGGAGTTTCCATAGCTCAAGCATTATATATGTTAGGGGTGGAACCTATATGGGATACTTTTGGAAGAGTAGGAGACATTCACCTAATTCCTTCTGAAGAACTTAAAAGACCTCGTATAGATGTGGTAATACAGACCTCTGGACAATTTCGTGACTTAGCCGCCTCTCGCCTATTTTTAATTACTAAAGCTATTGAAATGGTAAGTGCCTTACCTCAAGAAACCTATCCTAATGAAGTAAGCGCTGGTACAGTGAATATAGAGAAAGAATTAGTAGAAGCAGGAGTACCTCCTAAAGATGCCCGTGAAATGTCCACTCAGCGTATCTTTGGAGGATTACAAGGAAGATATGATACTGGCATTAAAGAACTTATTAATGCTGGAGATAAGTGGGAAACCCAGAAAGATATTGCGGAAGTATACATGCACAATATGGGTGCTTTCTATGGAAGTAGAGAAAATTGGAGTAAATTTCAAAACGGCATGTTCCGTGCAGCTATTAAAAATGCCGATGTACTTATCCAACCTAGACAAAATAATACCTGGGGAGCTCTTAGTTTAGATCATGTATACGAATTCATGGGAGGTATGAATGCCGCAATCAAAGAAGTTACAGGCAAGGATCCTGATGCTTATCTCGCCGATTATCGTAATCATAAGAATATGCATATTCAAGAACTTAAAGAAGCTATAGGAGTTGAAGCACGAGCTACGGTACTCAACCCTAAGTATATCAAGGAAATGATGAAAGGGGAAGCTTCCAGTGCTGGACAAATACAAGAGATTGTTACCAATATGCATGGATGGGAAGCTACTCGACCTGAATTAATTGATGATGCTCTTTGGAATGAGGTATATGAAATTTATATAGAGGATAAGCTCAAATTAGGAGTAACTGATTTTATCAAACGAAAGAATGTTGCTTCCTTGGAAGAAGTAACAGCAGTAATGTTGGAAGCCACTCGTAAAGGAATGTGGAAGGCATCACAAGCACAAGTAACTAAACTTGTAGAGTTACATACCAATCTTGTTAAAGAATTTGGTGTAGAATCCTCTCAATTTTCATCTGAAAACAAAAAGTTACAGCAATATATCATGCAAAAAGCCTCCCCTACTAATGCTCAAACTTATCAGTCTCAACTCACTAAAGCACAACAAGCCAATAGTGAGGAGTTTGACACTAAGAACAGTAGGATTCTAAAAAAAGAAGAAAACTCCACCACAGGAGAACAAAAGAAAGTATCTTTCAATACCCTATGGGTTTCTATAGCAGTGTTGCTTGCTTTTGTAGGATTAATAGTTTTCATAAGAAGAAGAAGAAAAAAATAGTCATCAAAAAAGAGCTTCGAAATTCTCTGAAGCTCTTTTTGTATAAACTTTTATCTAATAAAAGTTTATACTCTTTTTATGAAAGTTCTTATTCTAATAAAATAGATACATCAAAAAAAGGATATTTTTAAAGTAAAGAAGGTTGGGGACTCTGTCATAACGGTAGTGATAAACTTTACAAAAGTGATGGTTCAGAAAAGATTTGGATACTCAATCCTAACACTTTTGAAGAAGTAGACAGTTTACAACTATGTACTAATAAATCTATTTTTACCAATGCTAACGAATTAGAATTTGTAGACGGGAAAATATATGCCAATACTTATCTAAAAGATGGTATTATGATTATCAACCCCAATAATGGTGCTATAGAAGGCGTTGTAGATGTACGAGGATTAAAAGAAAAAGTAGAACAAACTCCTGATTTAGATGTTCTTAATGGCATTGCTTATCACGCTAGGCGTAGTACGTTCTTCATCACGGGTAAAAATTGGAGTAAGATATTTGAGGTGGTTTTTATAGAAGCAAATAATAAGTAACATAAATTATTCATACATTCAACTATAAGGAGAGACCATTTTATGAGTAAGAAACCGAGAGAAATATTTTTAAAGGGATGTAACGAGATAGCAGAAGTATTAATCTTGCACGGATTTAAGGTAGCACAAAAAGGGCAAACCGTTTCAAAAAGACCGAATAAGGATATTACGTTGCAGGTTTATTTTCAGTCTTCACATTATAATGATGAAAATTCCGTTACGATTATTCCGCATATCACTGTGTATTCAAAAGCCGTAAAAACGTTTGATATTAAAGCCTATAAAAACGAATATTGCACCGGAATAGTTTGGGGGAAACAGCTTTGCTATATCCTTGGGGCTGAATATAAGATATGGAATCTTGCAAAAACCAATTATGCACGGACAGTTTCTGAAATACAAAAAGCCCTTACCGATACGGTACTTCCGTTGTTCGATGTCTTTTGTAAATCGCCGGACGAAATTATCGAATACGGCATTACCCAGAAGCTAGACATTTCGTTATCATATTTTCTTGTATTCGGAGGAAAAGAAACGGCAGAGCAAGTATTTCAAACGAAGATAAACCAATGTCGGTACAAAGGACAATATATGAAACTATATAATACCTTATTAAATATGAAAGAAGATAACATAGATCCTAAATACAATGAGTTTGTCGGAGCGGGAGAAATGAAGATGGCATATTTGCAGGGACTGAGATTGAGGTAATACTGATAAAAAGCTCGAAACGGAGATTACTAAAAACAAATGCAAAAGAATAAAAAATAGCAACTATGGAGAAGAATGATTATCACGATAAGGAAATTACAGGAGTTTTTTATGATAAGGAAAAGAAAAAATTAACTTTTTACTTTGCTGATAAGGGAGATTTGAGTTTCAATAATATCATTCAATTTGAACTAAACTTCTTTTCTGACCAAAATGTATTATTCGATATAGAAATATACACAATGAATAATGTTCCAAAAATATTGCTTAAAGATTATCCCTTTTTATCAAACTATCATAATAATCGTAACAACCATCTGATTATTTATTATTTAAATCCTTCTGTTGGTATATCGGGTATCATTATAACTGATGATAAAACATTATAAAAACAGAGAAAATGAAAGATATAATAACAATAAATACTTACAAAGATGTTTTAATCATATCCATAAATGAAGAAGATATAGAGGCTTTTTACAAATTATTTACATCAAAAAATAGTAGCTTTATCTCTCGTAATGGAACAAGTTTGCAAATTGTACAGTCCGAAGAATCAAAAATAGTTATAAAAGATAGTACTATTATTGTTTTTATGTCTCTAACTCAATTTGATATTATAGTAAGTTTATTGCAGAATTATATTAAAAGCAATAGAAAATTTCCTTTAGATATTTCTTTAGAACAATTAGATTTTCTTATTGAATCAAATGAAATTAAAGATGTTGTTCTTGAATGTGGGCGGTTTAATGATGATTAATTTTAAACCTATAAATAAATGAAGAAGGTACTCCAACTTTAATTATAAACAATAGAACTAAGCGTTTAGAAATTGATAAAGGAAGAAATCCCCCGAAATATTTAATATATGAATTTGGAAGAGATAGGTAAGTATATAGAATGGAAAAACAGATGGTCTCAGAAAGATAATATTGACATATATCAATATATAAGTTTTAATATTCATCCTGATGACATTTTGATTATAGGTAAATTGCTATTTCCTGAGATTATAGAAATTGAGAACTGTATTTTATTAAAGGATAATTATGATTATTTTCTCTATGAGAATCTCAAAAAGAAATATAACAATAGTAGTGAAATAGAATTTGAGATAAATAAATTATATTTATATGATTTATTTGCTCATTGTACTGATATTACAGATGATATATTATTTAAAAACATTGGTGAGTTCTTACAATTTTCTTGGAGTATTTATTTTAAACATAAATTCCCTAATAAAAATATAATTATAGAATGCATCAGTAACACACATAACTATGGTGATATATTATCCTTTTACACAAAAAGTTAGTAACAGCGTAATATATCATATCTTTTGTTCCAACACAAATTATAAAAATATGAAAGATACAGTATTATTAAATGCAAAATTGCTTGCAGAAGTATATATAAGGCAAATTGATAAAGATAACACACTAATAGTTTGTAGTAATTTGCTTCAATTTAGTTATGAGAAAGGTCTTTTATTAAAATCTCCTTTCGATGAACAAGGGAATTTGAAAATAGAAACAATAATCAGAGAAAGTGATTTAACAGAAATAGGCAAACAAATATTTGACGATTTAGTTGATAAATGGCTTACTTATACAGACCGCACCCAGAAGTATAATAATATTGCAATGCTGGAAAAATATTTCAATAAATTGAATGATAATTTGTAACTTGTAAACGACAAATCGTACGGCATAATAAACGACCATATAGATAGTTATATGATTGATAATATATATTTTTATACTTTTTTTGTCGAGTTAAAAAATAATTCTCTATCTTTGTCGCATAAATTTTAAAATTATATGGACTATGTCCATAAGCAGTTTTTTACCAAAAATAGAGGTAAAGACTCTTCTAAAGAAACATAAAGTATGTATTTTCTTTCTTACTCTCCATCGGAACCGCTATAAAACAACTCCGATGGAGTTTTTTAGTAGTACAAACCTCTTTTTTAGCTCTCCGTAGGTGTTTTTTAGTCCTCCATAGGATAATTTTACACCAAATTACCACTTCAGAAGCCCTCCGTTGCAGTCCTGTAATGCTCCGTTGCGGTGCATTTGAGGTCTGGAGGAGTAAAATTGAAGTCCGGAGGGGTAGAATTGAAGTCCGGAGGGGTAGAATTGAAGTCCGGAGGAGTAAAATTGAGGTTCGGAGGAGTAAAATTGAAGTCCAGAGGGTATCAGAAGAACTTATAATAGAAAAAATTATATTATAATAGGTACAGATGGTATAATTCGGAGACAGGCTGTTACATAAGTCAAGACCCGATAGGGTTGGCAGGGAATAATCCTACGTTGTACGCTTATGTTCACGATACAAATAGTTGGGTTGATGTATTTGGGCTAAATGAATTACAAGATTTAGCAAAAGAAGCTCACAGTAATTTGGATAAATTTGCTCAAAAAAGAAGAGTTACAGCTGTTGGTGTAAATGAATATGGTACATTATTTGTTTCTTCAAGCACCCCAAAAGTTGATAGTAAAATTGTGAAATGGGCTGAGGATAATAATATTACAGTTGTGCATAGTAGATTAGAAAATGTTCACGCAGAAGAAGCATTAGCGAGGTCTAACAATGGAATAATAGCAATTGAAGCCAGTTCCAAAATATGTATAGATTGCCAAACTTTAATGGAAGAAAAGAATATAAAATTTGAGACAGAAACAACAGGCAAAAAAAGTAAAAAAAGGAAAATAGATTGCAAAGATGGATAATGTAATAATATATCAAAGAATAGAATCTTTAAATGATAAAGAGAGAGAGCTTTTTGCTTTCTCAATGGCTGAACGAATGATGCCTTTATATTATGACTTATGTAATAATCATACAGACATATATGATTTTGGCCATTATAAAGAATTAGAAAATATTTTGTCCAGAGGATTTAATTATGTTAGTACTGGAGCAAAAATAGACCCTTTAATTATTCAACAAATAATAGATAATTGTGTTTTCAGACTAACTCCCGATATGGAAGAAATAGCTACTACTATATCTGACTTGGCTCAAAAGCCCTCTTTATGTGTCGCCTATGGTTTTGATTATATGATAAATAAAGATATTAATAGTATCAACTATTGTAGCGATATGCCTTTCCAATGTTTTTATATTTGCTATGAAGTGGAAGAAAATTATAATTCAATTATTGCTAAAGAAATTGAAATGCAAAAAACATTATTGGAAAAGATATGTTCAAGTGAAAGATTGGAAACTATAAGAGCTTTCAATAAAAATAATCAGATAGTTAATTTCACAAATAGGTAACGTACCTTTGCACGAAATAAAAAGGGAGGGAAAAAGAGAAGATGAATTAACGACGTGGATATTTGAAGGCTTTACCCCGACGGCGAAGCTTGCAAACGGTAAATCGTACAGCATAATAACCGACCATATAGGTAGACCTATACGTTCGATAGATGACAATGGCGAACTTGTATGGAGTGCCGATTATGACATTTACGGCAGGCTGAAAAATGTAAAAGGCGAACGGACTTTCATACCGTTCAGGCAAGCAGGACAGATAGAAGATAGTGAATTAGAGGGACTTTACTATAACAGATACAGGTGGTATAATTCGGAGACAGGCTGCTACATCAGTCAAGACCCGATAGGGTTGGCGGGTGGAAACCCCACCCTCTATGGGTATGTTTGTGACCCCAATACACAGATTGATCCGTTTGGGTTAAATGAAATAAATGATTTAGGGTAAATCGGAGAAAAGAATGCAGGAATAACAAAGAATACAACAAGAATTCCGTCAGCTTCTGGAAAAAAGGTATTTAGAGTTCCAGATGGTATGTCAAAAAATAAAAGACATATTACTGAAGTTAAAAATGTTAATTACCAATATCTTTCATCTCAATTAAAAGATGATTTAGCTTATGTAAATAGAGATGGGAAACGAGGAACTGTTACTTTGATTGTTGATAAACGAACGAAACTTTCAAAGCAACTTCAAGTAGCGATTGATACTGGACAAATTAAATTGAAAAAGAAAGAATTAAATAAAACAGGATGTCATTAAAATTATGTCTTTGAACACATTTAAAACCACCAATGCTTGTATTATACAAGGTTATCTTTCAGGGTATTGTGAAAGCCTTTTTGAAAAATATAATTATAAAGAAAAATGCTTATTAGAGGATATGCCGGAAAGAATGGTTTTTGAAACGGAAATATGGATGGTTGGAGAGCAATTACGGCAGGAAATTGCCAAAACAAAAAAGTATAGGATAAACCAACTGCTAATAAAGGAAATTTTAATTGTTATTCAAACAGTTAAGTATAGGAGAGGAAGAGAAAGTTTTGTAATGTTATTACATTATTTTAAAAAAGAAAATGATTTAATTGAGAAAATATTAAGTTCTCTTTTAGATGATGAACAATTATATGCTTTTGCCATAGGAGAACTAACTAAGCTAAAATTATTTAGTTACACAGATAAAGTACAAGTAATTTTATCAAAAGAAAAAATTTCTTGGAAAAAAAAGGAAGCCCAAAAGTACATTGAAAAATCAAAGAATAGATAATGTTTTAGATGTGTTATTAAAGTAATATTTATAGATTACCAATCATTTAGGAACACCGATTTTAGCTGCTGACGAGCAAGGCAATGAAGTTTGGGAGCGGACGTTAGACATTTACGGAAGAGTCCGTAAGGAAGAAGGCGAAAAAGATTTTGCGGGATGGAAGACATATTAAAATTTCCTACTCTAAAAAACGAGGAAGTTGCTATTCTTAGAGTAGATGCAATGACAGGGCATATATTAGATGAAAAGTATACATCATATATGAAAAATAATAATCAGATTGTCTTTTCTATTTTTAGTAATAGAAAGGAAGCTATAGATTTTATAATAAATAATCGACAGGCAAATATAGAATTTGTTGTTTTTGATAGGAATGAACATATTGTTTATCCTTCTGAATATATAGAAAAGTGATTGAATTAAATATTTATTAAAAGTTATTTAACACAACTATATTATTACAAATTATATTGGAGAAATAGTTTAATATATCAGAGAAAGATTAAGGAGAATTTTTATGAAATTTAAAGAGGCGGTACAAATACTTGGCTATAAACTGGAAGAAAAATATAGGGCGTTAGGTTTTAAATATAAAAAGTCTGACAGAACATTGACAATGCACAGCAAAAATTTCACTTATATGATTGCCTTTTTTTCATTTAGTGGGAATACAAATGAAAAAATTGATGTAGATGTATGTTACATTATCAATCGTCGTCCCTATGATCCAAGCCCCGATGCCGATAGCCAAGTTTTATATCATTCATTATGGAACAAGGGAGTGTATCTTGATATAGCGAATGAAGAAAAAATAGATACTGCTTATACCATTATCTGTAAATGGATGGATAAAATATTGATCACAAAGCTGGATGAGCTTTGCGCTGCCGAATAAATCTTTATGACTGAAAAACCAAGAGAACTTTGCGAAAAAGCATGGCAAGAAATAGCACGCAATTTCCCTGACTTTAAAGTGTTAGGTAAAGGAAAGACTTTACGAAAAATTGCAAATAACAAAGACATTATCTTTGAAATATATTTTCAAGCCAATAGATATAACTGTGAATCTAATGTTGAGTTTATCCCGCATATCAACATTTATTCAAAGGCTATGAAAAAAGTGGGCATAACCAGTGAGGGAATTATTTACGGCGGAGAGCTTAGTTCTTTAGCCGGAAGAAAAGCAGGTGCTTGGTGGCAGTTGGCTGGAGCAAACTATAAAGATACCGTAACGCAAATTACGGGATTATTACATAAACACATTATACCTTTATTTGCAGACTTTGAAGATACAAATAAAAATATCGAAAGAATTTTAAACGGCTCATTAAAAGGATATGCTTTGCTCTACTATATCTACTATTTTGGCGGTAAAGAGCCGGCTGAAAGATATTTTAATAAAGTTATCAAAGAAGATAAGTTAAAGAAAAAATATATTTCGTTTTATAACTCATTAAAAGAAATTCCAAAAGAAAGCATCGATTTACATTTTGAGGACTTTTACGGTGCAAGTTTAATCAAATTTGCATATTTACATGGTTTAGAAATTATTCAATAATCTTTAGAAAAATGGGACAGGAGGATTAAAAAAAACAAATAGATGGACATTAAAACATTTCGTAAGGTGTTTGTAAAAAAAAGTGTTAGGAGTTAATAAACCAATACGAGCATATAGTATTTGAAAGAAAATCGGAAACAGCTTATACACTTGAATATCATAATACTTTTTATGAGTTAAAAGAAAGATTATTTGATATCCACCTATGAGCAAGAAAATTAAATTTTAAATGAAGGAAATAAACTATGGACGAGCGTATTGAGCAATGGATAAAAAATAATCCTAATTTAATCTTTGAAAATGATACAACTTATATTTGCGGTAAATGACAGAACAAATGAAGTTGTACAAATTAGTGATAAAAATGATACAAATTGGATTGCTGACAGCAGAATAAATTGGTTTTAGAAATCTTAGATATGAATACAAAAGTTGATAGAAATAAGCGATATGAGAATTTTATACTGTTTTTTGAGTTAGATGGAAATAGTATTATGAAACTGTCATCTTTAGCTATTATTGATGTTTGTAAAGAATGTGTCCGTAGAGAAATATATGTTTGGAGAATAGAAGGAGGCATTTGGCATAGCCCTGGTTTTGAAGCTCGAATTGATTGTATTTGGGACAGCTGCTTTGATCCTAAAAGTAATTCCAACCCTTCCATAGAAGATAATAATAGATTAGCAGAAGAGTTTGTAAAAGAGGAAATGAACAGTTGCGATGTTTTTATAGCGACTATTTATAAAGAAAACAAATAATGTCTTAGATAACTAAAGAAGTATATATTATATTATATTATAAAACAATAACTTACATATAATCAAGAAATTTAAACTTAAAGAAATAGTCTTTAGAAATCCCTTTTTCAAAATTTATAATTAGGATTAATATTAGTCCAATGAATTAACGCTTTTTTATTATTGAGATACCGTTTAAAATTTGTAATTTTGAGCCGAATTTTCGAGGGTGCCCAATGAAGTGCAATTTCATTATAAAAATACTGTTGTTATTAATCTTTGTATCTCTTTCAGGATGTAATTCTACAAAAAAAGTTCCTGAGGGTTCTTTTCTTTTGCGTAAAAATGATATCAGTATAAATAATAAGAAACCAAAAATACATCATGTATATAGTTATCTTCGACAGGAACCTAATTCCCGTATTTTGGGAATTCCATTAGGATTACTTATCTATAACTTAGCAGATGACCATGCTGAGGAAAATTATCAAAAATGGTTAAAAAAACATCCTCGCTGGCATCGTTTTTTAGATAGTTTTCTTTCTAAAAAACAAACACAACGCTTAGGTAAGTCCTTTCTCGTCTCAGGAAAAGATAGGATGCTCCAGCGAATGGGACAAGCCCCTGTAATATTGGACACTGCTCTTACAAGAAAATCATCACAAACTCTTAAAGCTTACTATAATAGTATAGGTTATTACAACAGCCAAAGCCATTATGATATTCTTCCTTTAGAAAAAGAAAAACAGACCTCTGTAATATATACGATTGACAAAGGAATGCGATTTTATATTGATTCCCTAAGTGAACATATTCTTTCTCCAGAGGTAGATTCTCTTTACAGAAAGCATCTCGGAGAACGATTAATAAAGAAAGGAGAACATTATTCATTAGAGAAATTCACTAATGAACGCACTCGCATTACCAATATATTACGAAATAATGGCTTTTATAATTTCCAACAAAGTGCTATAGATTTTACCATTGCTAGAGATACCATTACTTATAACAGAGACTCTCTTATTAATGTAACCACCACTATAGCCAATTATACAGATCGCTCTACTGACCCCCCTACTGAAAAACCTTACAAAGCACATCATATTAAGAAAGTATATCTTTATACTGATTATGATTCTTCTTTGCAAACCACCACTTATGACTCAGTAGAATACAAAGGTATTACTTATTATTACCGCAATAAATTACGTTATCGCAAACAGACTCTCTATGATGCAATAGCTTTACGCTCCAACAGTCTCTATAGAGATATTGATAGAAATAATGCATATCGACAAATCAATAACTTACGTTCTTTTAAATATCCAAATATACAATACCATTACGTAGCCAAAGATTCTTTAGAAAGAACTTTGATAGCAGATATCTTTTTAGAACCTCTTTCTCGTTTCTCTATTGAGGCTAGTACAGAACTTTCTCGATCCTCTATTCAAGAATTTGGAATAGGATTTAGCACCTCTTTTATTGCAAGGAATGTTTTCAGAGGTGCAGAAACACTAGAAATTACTCCACGCATTACGATGGGAGCACAAGAGTTTTTAGATGGCTCTTCAGCCTTCTTTAATGTATTTGAATACGGAGGAGGATTGCGACTGACCATTCCTCGTATATGGTTCTTCGGAAAAGTGGAATCTCTTATTCCTTATTCAAAAACACCACAAACAATTTTACAATTTTCCACCAGTACTCAACAGAATATTGGACTAGATAAGCAAAAGACTACTGGAGTATTACGTTATACATGGAGTCCTAATACCGTAAATCGTAATATATTAGAGCTCTTAGATGTAGAGTTTGTGCGAAATAAGAACCCTCATAATTACTTTCGTATTTACCGAACTTCTTATGAAACTTTAAACAAACTTGCTAAAAAAAATAATGCCCCAGCACAATTTCTAGATAATAATGGAAATCTAGATGATCAAGTAGGAGCTTATAATTATATTGATTATGTAGTTCAACAGGGAAATTGGTATGGTAATCCTCAAGATAATTTAGATTTTGCCAATATATACCAACGATATAATCGCTTAACAAAGAATGATCTCATTTTAGCTTCAAGTTTTACTTATATGTCCAATAGTACAATGAATTATTATGAGTCTGACTATGAACAATTTCGTGTAAAAGTGGAAACTGCAGGAAATATTCCTCAATTATTCAATATTATACGTAAGTTGCCAACAGATGAACAAGGACAACGTAAATTTCTTGATGTTACCTATGCACAATATGCAAAAGCTGAATTAGAATATATCAAGCACATACCACTATCTATTCGAAAGAATGGTGGAGAGGTATTTGCATTTCGTACTTTTATTGGCTTTGCTAAGCCTTATGGAAATGCAAATAGCATTCCTTTCTCAAGGAGTTATTTTGCAGGAGGATCTAATGATAACAGAGGCTGGCGAGCTTATGCTTTAGGTCCTGGCTCTTCTGGTTCTCCTTTGGAATTTAATGAAGCTAACTTCAAATTTACAACAAACGCTGAATATCGTTTCACAATTGCAAATTCCTTAAAAGGAGCCTTATTTCTTGATGTAGGAAACGTATGGCACTTTCTTGATAATGAGGAGGATACAGATTATAAATTAGATAGATTTTCTGACATATCTGATCTTGGGCTCGCTACAGGTTTTGGGCTTCGTTATGATATGAGTTATTTTGTTATTCGTGGGGATTTTGGAATGAAGCTCTATAATCCTTCCAAATATGTGGATTCACATTGGACAACCAAGCTAAGATTATCTAACTTTGTTTTTAATATAGGAATAAATTATCCTTTCTGATTTTACAATGATCTGAACTTTATATAAATACTTAAAAGATGAATAAAGGACCTATTTCTCAATTTATTGAGAAGAATTTTTTACACTTCAATGCAGCTACATTAGTAGATGCTGCCAAAGGCTATGAATTGCACTTGCAAAAAGGAGGAAAAATGCTTGTTGCCCTTGCAGGAGCTATGAGTACAGCTGAATTAGGTATTTCCTTAGCTGAAATGATTCGTCAAGGAAAGATAGATATCATTTCCTGTACAGGAGCTAACCTTGAGGAAGATGTAATGAACCTTGTAGCTCATTCACATTACAAGCGAGTACCGCATTATAGAGACCTTACTCCTGAACAAGAAAGGGAACTTTTAGACAACCATTACAATCGTGTAACGGATACTTGTATTCCGGAAGAGGAAGCCTTTCGGCGCTTACAAAAACACTTAGAAGAAGTTTGGCATAGGGCTGAGAAAGAAGGAAAACGCTATTTTCCTCACGAATTTCTCTATCAGGTAGTACGATCAGGGGTCTTGGAACAATATTATGAAATAGACCCTAAGAATTCTTGGATACTTGCTGCTGCTGAGAAAAATTTGCCTATTGTATGCCCAGGATGGGAGGATTCCACTACTGGAAATATCTTTACTGCTAATGTTATAAAAGGGAATTTAAAAGCCTCTACAGTTAAGACAGGCGTTGAATATATGATATATCTCACTGAGTGGTACAAAAAGAATGCCACAGGAGAGGGAGTAGGTTTCTTCCAAATAGGAGGAGGTATTGCGGGTGATTTTCCTATCTGTGTAGTACCTATGATGTATCAAGATTTAGAATGGGAGGATGTACCTTTTTGGTCATATTTCTGTCAAATATCCGATTCTACCACAAGTTATGGTTCTTATTCAGGTGCAGTACCTAATGAAAAAATAACTTGGGGCAAATTAGATATAGATACTCCGAGATTCATTGTTGAATCCGATGCTACTATTGTTGCTCCTCTCATATTTGCTTATCTTCTTGGACAATAAGAATGATATTATTGGAAACTTTGCCAAAAATATTTTTGGCAAAGTTTTTTATAAAAATTTGGATAGTAAAGAAAAATGATGTACTTTTGGCATAGAATTTAATCTAACAAAAATGAAAAAACAAATCACCGATACTGTTTTAATGATACGTCCTATCCGTTTCCGAACGAATGAAGAAACCATTGTAAATAATTATTTTCAAAAAGGAATTAATATTACTAATGAAGAAATCAACTATAGGGCACAAGAAGAATTTGACACTCTTGTTAAGAAACTAAAAGCTGTGGGGGTAAATGTAATTCAAGTAGATGATATCTATGATCAAGATACGCCAGACTCTATTTTTCCTAATAATTGGATAAGTTTTCATAATACTGCAGATGTAGCTATTTATCCAATGTTCGCAGAGAACAGACGCAGAGAACGTAGAGAGGATATTTTAGATATTGTAGAAGATGCTGGTTTCCATATAGAGAACATCTTTGATTACACTTCTGCTGAGAAGGAAGGACTTTTTTTAGAAGGTACAGGAGCTATGGTCTTGGATAGAATTCATCGTAAAGCTTATTGTGCACTTTCTCCAAGAGCTAATGAAGAGTTGTTCATTGAGTTCTGTGAGGATTTCGAATACACTCCAGTCATCTTTAAAGCATTCCAAAAAACTGAAGGAAAACTCAAACCTATCTATCACACGAATGTGATGATGGCTTTGGGAAATACTTTTGCTATTATCTGTCCCGATGTTATTGAGGATAAAAATGAGCGAAAAAACGTACTAAATCATCTCAAAGAGGATAAAAAAGAAATTATTACTATTAGTAATGAACAAGTAGACTATTTTGTAGGGAATATGCTGCAAGTAAAAGGAAAAGATAGCACCTATCTGGTAATGAGCAAAACTGCTTACAATGCACTCACTCCTCAGCAAATAACCACTATAGAAAAACATACAAAAATCCTCTATAGTGATTTATCAACTATAGAGATATGTGGTGGTGGAAGTGCCCGTTGTATGCTTGCTGAAATATTCTTACCTAAAATAGATATTCCTTAGACATTTCTTGATTTTATCTTTTGTAAGTAATAAACAATGAATTTATTATAGATAAGTTAACTATAAAATGACCTTCTACCAAAATGAACTACGTATATACAACTATTGAAGAAAGTGTTGCCACTATAGAATTCTCCAGTGAGCAAGCTAATGCTCTCTCTATAGATTTACTCCACCGTTTGGTTAAGGAGCTTAATAATTTGTCAGTTGATAAGTCTGTAAAAATTATCTTGCTTAAAAGTGCAGGCGAGAAAACCTTCTGCGCAGGTGCCTCTTTTTATGAATTAGTAAAGGTAGATTCTTTAGAAAGTGGTAAAATTTTCTTTAGTGGATTTGCAAGCGTACTTAATGCCATCCGTAATTGTTCAAAACCTATCATTGGAAGAGCTCAGGGAAAAGCCGTTGGCGGAGGGATAGGTATCCTTGCTACATGTGATTATGTGTTTGCTACAGAGCAAGCTAGTATTCGCCTACCAGAATTAAGTATTGGAATAGGTCCCTTTGTTATTGCTCCTGCTATTGAGAGAAAAATGGGGGTAAATGCACTCTCTGAACTTTCTTTTACTCCTAATCAATGGAAAAATGCTTATTGGGCAAAAGAAAAAGGACTTTATGCACGTGTATTTGAGAATATCCCTGAAATGGATAAAGAAATTGGGTACTTTGTACAGGATCTCACTTCTTATCCTTTAGACGCTCTTATGGAAATCAAGAAGATTCTTTGGAAAGATACTCCCTCATGGGGATCTCTACTTTTTGATAATGCTCAAATATCCGGAAAATTAGCTCTGTCTGAATATACTAAAGATAAATTAAAATCAAAAAATAAATGATTTCTCTTTCTTTACAACAAAATATAAGTGAGATACAAGAAAAAATAGCTAATGCTCCTGATAATATGTATGCCATTGGAGTACTCATAGGGAGCCTTTTGCCTTTTGTCGTATTGGTCATTTTAGGGTATCTCTTATATTCATATATAAAAAATAAAAAACAATCTTAATAAAAAAATGTCAGTACAAGAAACTACTTTGGAGATTCGATTAGATAACCTCCAACACAATGTACTTCAACTTAAAAAATATTTAAAAGCTGATACACAATTTTTGGCTGTAGTTAAAGCCAATTCCTATGGAAATAGTTCTATTGCCATTGCTAAATATTTAGAAAAGAAAAACTTAGCCGACTATTTCGCAGTTGCCTTTACCAGTGAAGGTATAGAATTGCGCAAGGCAGGAGTTACTAAACCTATTCTTATTTTTCATCCTCAACTAATAGATTTTGAGGATATTATTCATTATAACTTAGAACCTACTTTGTATTCTAAAAGACTCATTATCCATTTTATTGATTTTGCTAAGAAAAAAAATCTATATGAATATCCTTTTCATATAAAATGTAATTCAGGAATGAATCGTTTAGGTTTTTCTGTGGAAGAAATAGATGACATTTGTGAAATTATCAAAAAGCAAAATAATATAAAAGTAAAGACAGCTTTCTCTCATTTATTAGCTTCTGAAGACCTTGAGGCACGGTCTTTCATGGAGAAGCAGATCTCTATCTTCAAGGATTTTCAGAAGAAATTAGAAACGCATTTTTCCCATAAGATTATTTATCACAATTGTAATACTTCAGGCATACTGAACTATCCTGAAGCACATTTTGATATGGTAAGAAGTGGAATAGGTATGTATGGATTTGCTAATGATACCCGTCTACAGAAGGATTTTAAACCTATAACTATCCTAAAAAGTATTATCTCTCAGATACATCATATTCAAGCAGGAGACTATGTAGGATATAATTTTGGTTTCCAAGCCCCTAAAGCGATGAAAATAGCCACCATTTCGGTAGGTCATGCTGATGGGTTGAACCGTATTTATGGTAAAGGAGTAGGTTTTGTCTTTATCAAGGACAAGAAATGCCCTATTGTGGGAAATGTATGTATGGACATGATTATGACTGATATCACAGGACTGGACTGTGATGAAGGTGATGAAGTTATTATCTTTGATGAACGACATACTAGTGAAACTTTAGCCGAAACAGCACAGACCATTTCCTACGAACTTGTTACTTCTCTTTCTCGTAGGATAAAGAGAATATTCATAGAGTAAAAATCTATACATGATTATATGATATATAAATTCGGTGTAAGCAGTTGCCATTGCTTATACCGAATTCTTTTTCATTATTACAAAAAGCAGTAAGAATTATATTCTCTCATAAATTTTTGAGCCATATAAGTTGACACAAGAACAATCCATTATCAACCAAACACATTGATAATCAATATTTTTTAATAGAACTCAAAAAATAAAATATAAAATAATTATATAAAAAATTATTTATTATAAGAATTTTAAAAGAAATATAGAATATTTACCAATTATTTCTTAACTTTGTATCCTCTAAGAGAATTTACTTTATTATTAAAACATACTTTATCTAAATCTAATTATCACAGCTATGAAAAATTTAGTTTTTGCAGCAGTTTGTATTTTAGTGGCTATCAGTTGCCAGAAAGAAACCGTTATTGAACGAGTAGAGGTACAGAAAGGAAGTATTATTCACTCAGGGAAAGGAAGTCCAAGTAATACTATAGGTAATATAGGAGATTACTATTTAGATCTCGTTTCTTCTCAACTATATGGAGCCAAAACAGCCCAAGGTTGGGGATCTCCTATCAATTTAAAAGGTTCACAGGGAGACAAAGGAGAACCTGGCACTAAAGGGGAGAAAGGAGAACCTGGCACTAAAGGGGAGAAAGGAGAACCTGGTGCTAAAGGTGAGAAAGGAGAACCTGGTGCTAAAGGTGAGAAAGGAGAAAAAGGTACCAAAGGAGAAAAGGGAGAACCTGGTGCTAAAGGTGAGAAAGGAGAAAAAGGTGCCAAAGGAGAAAAGGGAGAGCCTGGTGCTAAAGGTGAGAAAGGAGAAAAAGGTACCAAAGGAGAAAAGGGAGAGCCCGGTGCTAAAGGTGAGAAAGGAGAAAAAGGTACCAAAGGAGAAAAGGGAGAGCCTGGTGCTAAAGGAGAAAAAGGGAAAGATGGAGAACAAAAAGAACAACAAGGTGGCGCCAGACTATATTCCGGAAAAGACGCTCCCAATAATAAAATAGGTCAAGAAGGAGATTTTTATATTGATATTCTCAATAAAAGGCTTTATGGACCTAAAACTAACAAAGGTTGGAATGCCGATTTTTTGAATCTAAATTCCGAAGAAAGAGATACTGATTACACACTAAGTGATGATAAGAAAAGCCTACTTAAATGGGATAATACTAAGGCAAAAAAAATAAACATGAATACAATTCCTGAACTAAGAGCTGTAGAAAAAATAGCTGCTGACTGTTTCGGAGAATGTAAAAGTTTAGAATCAATAATTATAGGAGAAAACATACGAGAGATTGAAGCACAGGCTTTTAAAGAAAATTCTAAATTAAAAAGAATTCTTTTGAACGAAAGGCTTGAAAAAGTTAATGCTGAAGCTTTTTATAATTGCGCTATTGAAACCATCACACTTCCAAAATCTGTCAATATTATTTTCAGAGATGCTTTTTCTTATTGCTCTAACCTGAAAACAATCACTATCCTTGCTCAAGAACCTCCCTCAATAGAAGGAATTAGTTTGGATGAAGAAGGAATTTTTAAAGATTGTCCTTCTTTAGAGACTATTTATGTTCCTGCTAATAAGATAATAAATTATAAAGATGCACCCATTTGGGAGAAATATAAGGAAAAAATAAAAGCTATTGAATAACCTCTATTCATAAAATAATTCTAAGAGGTACTTCCTATTCTAAAGAATTACCTCTTTATTATCAAAAAACTAAGTATTGCCAGTAAGGCTCCTGAGAATATATCTATCAAATGATGTTGATACACCAATAATGTAGAAAGTATGAGCATAAGCAGCCATAAAAATAAGAAATATTTTTTTATTCCTGTAAAATATTTTTTTCCTTCTTGCCAAAAAATCAATGCAAAAGCTACATGTAAAGAGGGTGCTTGATTAAAGGGGGTATCTATTTTTTTGAGTTCCTCAAAAAAAATACGAAAGAGAGGAACATTCACTGATGGTTTTTCAAAAGAAAAGTGTAAAGGGAAGAGCAAATAACATCCTCCTGCCACTAAAATAATAAAAAGTATTCTGTAAGTAAGTATTCTTAATTGTTCCTCATTTCTTACCCAAAAAAACACCCAAATAAAGAAGATTCCACTACTCATATAAGGAAATATAAAGAGAGGGACAAAAGGAATTTCTTTTTCAAAAAAGAAAGTAATAGAGGGTACATACGAGAGTCTTCCTGTATAAGTCCCACAAAAACTATATACTATAAGAAAGACAACACTACAGAGAATTAATGCTATAATCCTATGACGAAAAGTTAGTTGTTTTGCATCCATTTGGCTTTTCTATACATAAATAGTGATAACAAAGGTTTGGGCAAAGAGGAAAGCAGTCGCATAAGCCACTTCATACGAGTAGGAAATAAGTGTAACGCTTTCTTTTGGGCAATAGCCTCACTAATTTCAACCACAGCTCTAGCCTCACTAACCAAAAAAGGCTTTTTAGAAAGGTTGTTTTGGTTTAGCTCGTATAGCTTTTGAGTAGCTACATATCCTGGAGCAATAGCAGTGATATGAATGTCTAATGGACGTAGAGCACGGCTATAGGCATCGGCTATTTGCAATACACTGCGCTTGGTTTTGGTATATAGGCTAGACTGAGGATAGTCCAAAATCCCTGAGATAGAAGCTAGTAGAGCAATCTGTCCACCGCTACAGGCCATAAGTTCACGTCCTATCTCTAAGGTATTGATAGCACCTATGATATTGGTTTGTAGCATCATTACCGCATCATTGTAGGAAATCTCCTCTACCACATCTTCAGCATAGCTACCAGCGCAATTGATAAGCAGGGATAAGGTACCAGTACCCACAAACTGACGTATAGTACTAGCTAACAGTTCTTTATCTATGACATTGACCTTATATTTCTCAAAAGGTGATTCGCAGGTGAGTTTCCTGAGGTCTCTGCCACAGATCCCTACACGATGACCGTTTTGTTGATAGAAGTAGGCCAGGGCAAGACCTATTCCTGAGGTGCCGCCTATGATAAATACATTCATACGCTAAAAGTGTTAAGAATAGTTTGATAACCATAGTCCCATTGCTGGTCTATCTGTTGTTGGTATGTTGGATAGTTTTTGGGAAAGCGAATATTTATACTAAAGCGTTTCCAATCCATATATTTTTCAGAATAAAAACCTTTTAGAGAGGTAATTGCCCCACGTGTATCTACCCATTGAGCAGAATAAGATGCCACAGAAGCTAACCGCTCATTGCCGCTAAAGCCTAAGACGGCACGTACCAAAGCCTCTTCGGTAGGGGAATAGATCTGTTTTTGCTCGGCAATCACCTGTGTTGAAAGAGTATCAGCCAATTCCATGGGTATCAGATCAATAGCTCCACCTGCGTAATATGCTCCTTGATAAGCAACAGGCGGCACATAAAACATATCTGAGATGGAAATACGGGCAGCCTTGAGCATAGACATTTCGGTATTGAGTAGCATGTCAGGGGCTACTGCTGAATGAATATAGTTTGATTCGGTATGCTGTATGCCAGAAAGCGGTATCTTTTGGGCAGTACTGAAGTCGGTAAAGAGCACTTCCTGGTAGAGCTTTCGCTCACTCCTGGGTTTGTCACACTCATGAGGTGTAAATAGCATCTTTGCTCCTATGATAATAGTAGGCAAAGTAGCTGAAAAAGATACCTCAGCCAAAGAAGGGAGTAGTGCAGAAAGGTCTTGAGACATTTCTACCAAATAACGCTGGTATACGTCTTCTACAAAAGGTGCTCGACGCCTGTCATATCGCTTTTGCAGTGCTAAAAGTCCTAAGTGATGTAGCTTACAATAAGGAGTAAGAGACAGACTTTGGATAAAGCAGTAAAACTCCTTTGACTGCAGATAGGCTTTGCGTTCTCTGTCAGTAGGAAAAGCGTTGATTATCAAAGCAGCAAAGGCACCTCCGCAGGAGGCAATCAGTAGCTCTGGAGCTTTGCCAATAGCACACAACGCGGCATACATACCGTTATAGAGAGCAAAGCGGGTACCCCCTCCTGAGAA
The DNA here is from genome assembly GCF_035282625.1 of Capnocytophaga sp. G2. Classification (NCBI taxonomy): domain Bacteria; kingdom Pseudomonadati; phylum Bacteroidota; class Flavobacteriia; order Flavobacteriales; family Flavobacteriaceae; genus Capnocytophaga; species Capnocytophaga sp. G2. The sequence goes on from NZ_JAYKBU010000011.1 coordinate 46,623, forward strand.
GAGCAGACTGCGGAAAAAAGGCTTCATCGTATCCATAGGTAAAACCAAATACAATTGAACAATAGGCTATCTATACGGTCTAAGAGCCCACCATGACCGGGAATAAGGGTACTTGTGTCTTTTACCCCTACCCGTCGCTTGAAGTAGGAAAAACATACATCTCCCCAGAAGCCGAAGAAGCTAAGAGTTAGTCCTAACAATGCTAAAGTGTGCAGTGCAATAGGAAGATCTAATAAGCGACCTAAGCCCATACTTAGTAGCGGCGTGAGTAGTAGTCCTCCTACAAAACCTTCTATGGTCTTATTAGGGCTTGTCTTGGGTAAGATCTTTCGATTGCCTAAACTCTTGCCTGTGAGGTATTGGAAGATATCATTGAGTTCGGTTACCACCACCAAGAAAATCACCCACTGTACCCCTTGTGGCTCCATACGTAAGAAAGTCAAATGAGGATAGGCTACTAAAACGATTAGCAAGGAAAGAGGCAAACCTAAGGGTATTTTCCGTAGACAAAGGCTCAGGATAAGGGTTACCCCTACTAAGGTACAAACGCCTATCATGTAGGCGGAGTAGTTGGGACAGCCCCATAGTAAGAGTCCTTGTAGCAAGGGAATGGCAATACGCCAATAGGTAGAATTGAAGCCAAAAAGTCTGCCGAGTTCCGTAAGGGCTTGGAAGCTCACCCATAAGGTAAAGAGGCACATGGCATAAGGGTGGAAAATAGCCACTGCAAAAACGCAGATAATCACTCCCCAACTTCTGATGCGAAGAGGCACATCGGCATATTTATTATGGAGTGCCATAAAAACCTTTTTTTAAGCGAATAAAAGTACTTACAAGAAGTAAGGCGATTACTATGGCAAAAATTACCTGGGAATAAGCATGTATCTCCACTCCTAAGTAGGCCAATAGTCCATAGATACCCATCAGCAGCGCACGATCGCTCTTGCCCATAGGACCCTCGTAGCGTCTTTGTCCCCCTAATACCTTGCCCATAATACCAGCATACTCATTGAGCACACTAAGTATGATAAAAGTCACCACTAAGTAAAGGCTCTCGGGGTGGTATTTTAACAAAGGGAAGAAGATAAACACATCAGAGAGCACATCACCCACCTCGTTAAGAATTTCCCCCAGACGGGTAGTTTGTCCAAACTCTCGCGCCATCATTCCGTCAAGAGCATTGAGCACCATCCTAATCAATAGCCCTATTGGCAGCACCAAATAGAAAAGAGGTATCACCGATGCCTCCCAAAAGAGGATACCAATCCCCAGGGAAAACATAATTGCTACTATGGTAATCTGGTTAGCCGTAACTTTCCTTTTGTATAACCATACCAACAGAGGGTGTAATAGCTGCTGAAATTTAGGTTTTAGCTTATAAACAGAAATCATATATAATACATTATTAGGTTATTCAAATTTCATAGCTTTAATAGGAGAGATCTTACTCACTATATAAGAAGGGATCAAAAGCATCAAAAGACAAATAACAAGGATTCCTATATTGAGCACTACAACATAACTTACGTGCAAATATATAGGTACTTCTGAAACATAATAAATAGAAGGATCAAGTTTCAGTGGAGAAAAATAGTATTGAATAAGAAGCAAAACCATACCTATTATATTTCCCCAGAATAATCCTAAACCAATAAGATAAGCAGCATTATATAGAAATATCTTGCGGATATTCCAATTAGTTGCCCCAAGAGCCTTGAGGATACCAATCATAGGAGTACGCTCTAATATTAGGACTAAAATAGCAGTAATCATATTTACCCCACCTACAATTACCATAATACTAATAATAATAATAATATTAAGATCAAAAGTATGAAACCAATCAAAAATAGTAGGATACTTCTGTGCAATAGTTTGTGAATCATACTCTGCTGGAATATGATTATAAACATACTCTCCCACAGAGGACATTTGATCAAAATCTTTAATAAAGACTTCAAAAAGTCCCGTCTGATTAGAAGTCCATTTATTTATTTTTTGTAATTGACGAATATCCACTAAAATATAAGTTTCATCAAATTGTTGAAAGCCAGAAGAATATATCCCTACTATTCTAAAATTTCGCTGATTAGGGATACTTATATTATCCTCACGAAGAAAAAGAGTATTACAGATATCCCCCACTGAAAGTTCTAATCGATTCGCTAAGTATTCAGATATAAGCACCTCATTACTAATGATATCTAATGAAAAATTAGGGAGTTTTCCTTTCTTTAGATATTCTTTCATATATTGCCAATCAAAATCCTTCCCTACCCCCTTGGCTATAATACCCTCAAATGTTTTCTCTGTACGAATAATTCCTCCTTTTGTAATTACCGATTGGATATGAAGTACTTTTTTCTCTTCCTGATTAAAAAATTGAGGATCCCTATAGAAATCTTCCTCCGTAGAAATGGGAATTATTGAAACTTCCGATCGATTAGTGTCATAATTAAAAATCTGGATATGCCCATTAAGTGATGCTATCTTCTGCCGAATACGCTCCTGTAAGCCTCGTCCTGTAGCTATAGCAATAAGTATCATCACCACCCCTAGAGCAATGGCACTAATAGCAATTTTGATAATTGGAGAAGAAATATTACTTTTGTTCCCCGAATCTCCCACAAGACGATTAGCAATAAAAAATTCAAGATTCAAAATAAAAAATGCAATTTAGAATGAGCAAAATTACACTTTTTTTATTATTTATAAGCATTTTTGGACGACTTTCTTCACAAAATATTTCTATTAAGAAATATGAGTATGTAGGTACAGGGGCAAGCCAATATTACCAATATCTGCCTATGCTTACAGGGAAACGTGTAGGAGTTGTTACCAACCACACAAGTATCATCCAGAAAATAATTTATCAAAAAGATAGTATTATAACTACTCAAAATGAGCACTTAGTAGATTTTCTCTTGTCTAAAAAAATACATATTACTAAGGTTTTCGCCCCTGAACATGGGTTTCGTGGCACTGCTGATGCTGGAGAAGTAATTAAAGATGATATTGACCCTAAAACAAAACTCCCTATCATTTCCCTATATGGGAAAAACAAAAAGCCTTCCAAAGAACAACTCAAAGGAATTGAAGTTATGCTCTTTGACCTACAAGATGTAGGAGCACGCTTTTATACTTATATCTCTACTCTACATTACATTATGGAGGCTTGTGCAGAAAACTATATTCCTCTGGTAATCCTTGATCGTCCTAATCCTAATGGCTATTATATTGATGGAGCTGTGTTAGAAAATTCCTATAAAAGTTTTGTAGGTATGCATCCTGTTCCTGTGGTTTATGGTATGACTATTGCCGAATATGCCCAAATGATTAATGGAGAAAAATGGCTAAAGAATGGGATCCATTGCAATATAAAAATTATTCCATTAAGAAGTTATGATAGAAACGCTATCTACCCATTACCAGTTCCTCCCTCACCTAATCTCCCCAATATAACAGCTGTAAATCTTTACCCCAGTTTATGCTTTTTTGAAGGTACAAATGTTAGTATGGGGAGAGGTACTCAGTGGCAATTTCAAATATATGGTTCTCCTTACTTAGAGAAAACTGCTTTTACTTTTGTTCCTCATCCAAACACAGGAGATAGAAATCCAAAATATAATGGGAAAACCTGTTATGGGGAAGACCTCAGTCATACCCCTACCCTGTCCTCCCTGAATCTTTCTTGGCTTATCAAGGCATTCCATCAAACTTCAGAAGTAAAGATAAATTTTTTTAACCCCTTGTTTGATAAATTAGCAGGTAATAAAAATTTGCGAGAACAACTTCTACAACATAAAAGCGAAAAAGAAATAAAAGCAAACTGGCAAAAGGAACTAGAAACTTTTAAAAAAATAAGGAGGAAATATCTCCTATATCCGTCTGATTTTTAAATATATAAAATATTTTTCTATTTTAGCATTTTTTTAAAATCAAAAAATGTGAAGAAATTTATATAAAAAATACATGTTATATAAATTATATTTTTTATTTTTGTGCCATAAAAAGAGCCTCTTTTCAGTGAGGAAATATTTTCTCTATGAGTAGGAGTCTCTTTTATAAGAACTTAAGTTTTTATGTTACATAAAATTAAAGCAAGCCAAATTGCCCAAATACTTAATGGAACTCTCGTTGGTAATCCTGAGGTAGAAGTGTATAAGCTTTCCAAAATAGAGGAAGGATGCCAAGGAGCTATTACTTTTCTATCTAATCCAAAATATCGGCACTTCATATATACTACAGAGGCTTCCGTGGTGATTGTAAAAGATGACTTTCATCCTGAACATAAGATCAAATCAACCCTCATTAGAGTTCCTGATCCTTATTCTGCTTTTACTCAGTTACTTGAATATTATAATCAGATACGGATTGCTACAAAAATAGGTATAGAAAATCCTGTATTTATTGATCCTTCTACCTCCTTAGGAGAAAATTTGTACATAGGGGCTTTTACCCATATTGGAGCACATTGCAAAATAGGGAACAATGTAAAAATATATTCTAATGTCAACATTGGCGATAATGTGACCATCGCTGATAACACTATTATCTTCAGTGCAGTAACTATTTGTGCAGATTCTCTTATAGGAAAGGACTGTATTCTTCATTCAGGTGCGGTAATTGGTGCAGATGGTTTTGGTTTTGCTCCTCAGGAAGATGGTACCTATAAAAAGATTCCTCAAATAGGGAATGTGGTGTTGGAGGACAATGTAGAAATAGGTGCTAATGCCACTATAGACCGTGCTACCATGGGTTCTACTCTTATCCGCAAAGGTGTAAAAATAGACAATCTAGTACAAATTGCTCACAATGTAGAGATAGGAGAAAATACAGTCATAGCTTCACAGACTGGAGTAGCGGGTTCTAGTAAGATTGGTTCCCATTGTGTAATAGGTGGTCAGGTAGGTATTGCTGGGCATTTTACTATTGGTAATAATGTTAGGATTCAGGCTCAATCAGGTATTGGGCGCAATGTAAAGGATAATGAAGCCATACAAGGATCTCCCGCATTTACTTATATGAATTACAATAAATCTTATGTAGTATTTAGGAAACTACCTGAATTACTCAAAAGAATTGATGAATTGGAAAAGAAACTTGACGAAAAATAGTATACATTAAAATTACGTAATTTAAAATATATATCTTGTGAAACAACATACATTAGCCAGCCCTATTACTTTACAAGGAAAAGGGCTACACACTGGAAAAGATGTAACACTAACTCTTAAACCTGCCCCTGTAGATACAGGATATGTATTTGTGCGGGTAGATTTGGAGGGAAATCCTGTTATAGAAGCCGATGCAAATTATGTAATCAGTACTGAACGAGGTACTGTTCTGGAAAAAAAAGGTGTAAAAATACAAACATGTGAGCATATTCTTGCTTCATTAGTAGGAATGAACTTAGATAATGTTATCATTGAATTAAATGCTCCTGAACCTCCTATTATGGATGGCTCTGCTAAATATTTTGTGGAGGCTATTGAAAAAGTAGGTATCATAGCACAAGAGGCAGAACGTAATGAATACATTGTTCGTGAGGTCATTTCTTACAGAAACGAAGAAACAGGCTCTGAAATTACTATTATCCCTGCTGAAGAATACCAGGTTACCACCATGGTGGATTTTGGTACTAAAATATTAGGTACTCAAAATGCCTATATGAACAATATTTCTGAATTCAAAAATGAAATAGCTAGTGCTCGCACCTTCAGCTTTTTACATGAATTAGAGATTCTTCTAGACAAAGGACTCATAAAAGGAGGAGATCTTAACAATGCTATCATCTATGTAGATAAAGAGCCCTCCTTTGAAACAATGGAAAAGCTTAAGAAAGTATTTAACCGAGATAATGTTACTGTAAAACCTAATGGTGTACTGGATAACATCACTCTCCACTACTCCAATGAAGCAGCACGTCATAAACTTTTGGACGTAGTAGGAGACCTAGCTCTTGTAGGAGTTCATATCCGTGGAAAAGTAATAGCTAACAAACCAGGACATTTTACTAATACACAGTTCGCTAAGAAACTCTCAAAAATCATCGCCAATGAACGCAAAAATGATATTCCTAAAGTGGATATTAACCAAGTTCCTCTGATTGATACCGTGGGTATTATGAAGCTCCTTCCCCACCGTCCCCCTATGCTTTTGGTGGATAAAGTATTTGAACTTTCTGACAAGCATGTAATTGCTACCAAGAACATAACTATGAATGAGCCTTTCTTTGTTGGTCATTTTCCTGGAGCTCCTGTAATGCCTGGTGTTCTACAAATAGAAGCCATGGCACAGGCTGGGGGTGTACTAATTCTCAGTACTGTACCCGACCCTGAAAACTACTTGACTTACTTTATGAAGATTGACAATGTCAAATTCAAAAATCCTGTACTTCCTGGCGATACTCTTATCTTCAAGTTGGAACTGCTCACTCCTATCCGTAGAGGTATTTGTCACATGCAAGGCTATGCTTATGCAAATGGCAAATTAGTAACCGAAGGAGAACTTATGGCTAAAATAGTAAAAAGAGACGATAATCAACAATAACTTATGATGTATCCCTTAGTCAATATACACCCCGAAGCCAAAATTGCTCAAAATGTAGTAGTGGAGCCATTTACTACTATATGTAAGAATGTAGAAATAGGAGAAGGCACTTGGATAGGACCTAATGTAACTATCATGGAAGGGGCTCGTATAGGAAAAAATTGTAAAATTTTTCCTGGTGCAGTCATCTCAGCGATCCCCCAAGACCTCAAGTACAAGGGGGAAGAAACCACTACCCATATTGGGAACAACACCACCATTCGAGAGTGTGTTACGATTAACAAAGGAACAGTGGATCGTATGCGTACTGTTGTGGGTAATAATTGTCTTATTATGGCCTACTCCCACATCGCACACGATTGTATTGTTGGGGACAATTGCATTTTCTCCAATGGTACCACCCTTGCGGGACATGTTACTGTGGGTGATTGTGCCGTGATGGCAGGTATGACGGCTGTATATCAGTTCTGCTCTATCGGAAGCTATGCTTTTGTTACTGGGGGCTCCTTAGTGGGTAAGGATGTGCCTCCTTATGTCAAGGCTGCCCGCAATCCACTCTCTTATGTAGGAGTCAACTCTATTGGGCTACACCGTCGAGGCTTCTCTACCGAAAAAATTCGTGAAATTCAGAATATCTATCGTATTCTCTTCCAAAAGAAACTCAGCACTTCTCACGCCTTAGATTATATAGAAGCTGAAATGGAAGCTACTTTAGAAAGAGATGAAATCTTACAATTTGTTCGTAAATCCCAGCACGGTATTATGAAGGGTTATGCAGGTATTACTCCTGATGATAATGAGGAGAATTTTTAGTCCTAAGATTTAAAGTTTTTTACTTTTCATTGCTGACAACCAACAACTATTAAATAACTATTTTTTACTTAAGAGATGTAAATTATTGCATCTCTATTTTCTTATCTCTGCATAATTTCTTTATTCTTAAAGTTCTCTTGCCAAAAAGAATTTATAGCTTAACACAAGAAACTCAAAACTAAAAAGTCACTGTTATGTTTGATACTATTTATGAATCTGCGCCCTTTTCGCGCTTTGCTCCTACCGACTATCTACCAGCCATCCAAAAAACTATTGCCAAAAACCTCAAAGAAATCGATACTATTGCTCATAATCCAGAAGTGCCTACCTATATGAATACAATACAGCCTTTGGCTTATGTGGGATTAGAACTCGACCGACTTACGGCGATGTTCTTCAACTTGAACAGTGCCAAAACTAACGAAACCCTGCAAGCAGAAGCTCAACGCATCTCGCCTCTGCTCACCGATTACAGCAACGATATCCGTTTGAACGAAGCACTTTTTAAACGTGTTGAAGCAGTTTACAAAACCCGCAATTACCTTTCCGCTTCACCAGAACAACATACTCTACTTGAAAAGACTTACAAGAGTTTTACTCGCAATGGTGCAAATTTATCATCGAATGATAAAGAGCATTTGCGCAGAATTGACAAGGAATTAGCGCGCCTCAAACTGAAGTTTTCAGAAAATGTATTGGCTGAAACACAGCATTACCAATGGGTGATTACCCATAAAGAAGAGCTCAGCGGTCTGCCCGACTTTGTATTAGAGATGCTCGCTACCGAAGCAAAAAAACGTCATAAAGAAGGCTGGGTGATTACCCTCGACCTGCCTGTCTATACCGCCGTGATGAAATATGCTAATAACCGTGAGTTGCGCCGTAAACTTTTTATTGACTATCATAGCCGTTGCGCAGGTGATAGTGCTTATAATAACGAAGCCAATGTGTTGCGTATCGCTGAGTTACGTGCCCAACGCGCCTCACTATTGGGTTATCCCGATTATGCCTCTTTGGTATTAGAAGAGCGTATGGCAGAAACATCAGAAAAGGTAATGGATTTCTTGAATAAACTTTTAGCTAAAGCCAAACCGCAAGCAATCAAAGAATTAGAAGAGCTAAAAGCCTTTTCAGGACTTGATGACTTTCAGCAATGGGATTTTGCTTATTATGCCGAAAAATTGAAACAACAGCGCTATCAAATAGATGATTCTCTATTAAAACCCTACTTATCTTTGGATAAAGCAGTGGAAGGAATGTTTGCAGTAGCACATAAGCTCTACGGTTTGCACTTCACCCTTACCGATGAGGTAGAAAAGTATCACCCCGAAGTACAAACCTACAAAGTAACCGATGATAAAGGAGATTATCTCGCCCTTTTCTACACCGATTTCTTTCCACGTACAGGCAAACGCAATGGTGCGTGGATGACCTCTTACAAAGAGCAATACACTGATACTGAGGGGAAGGATTCGCGTCCACATATTTCCATAGTGTGTAACTTCACGCGCCCTACTGCTTCGGCTCCTTCCTTGCTCACCTTCAACGAACTGACAACTCTCTTTCACGAGTTTGGGCACGCTCTTCACGGTATGCTTTCTAAGGTTACGTATCCTTCTCTAAGCGGTACTAATGTAGCCCGCGACTTTGTAGAACTTCCCAGTCAGCTGATGGAAAATTGGTGTTATGAAGAAGAAACCTTGCGCCTTTTTGCAACACATTATCAAACAGGTGAGCCTTTACCCATAGAATGGGTACAGAAAATAAAAGAAGCCGGTGTTTTTATGGAAGGACTTTTAAGTGTGCGTCAGTTAAATTTCGGATTCTTAGATATGACGTGGCATACCTACCCTCATTTGGAACGCCTTGAAGATGTTCGTACTTTCGAACAAACAGTTACCAAAGAAACCCAACTCTATCCAACTGTGGAAGCGATGTGTATTTCGCCCGCCTTTTCACATATTTTTAGTGGAGGCTATAGCGCAGGATATTATAGTTACAAATGGTCGGAAGTGCTAGATGCTGATGCTTTTGAAGTCTTTAAAGAAGCAGGTATTTTTAATACTGAGGTAGCTACTCGTTTCCGCAGAGAAGTACTCAGCAAAGGTAGTAGTGAGAAGGAAATGACCCTTTACAAACGCTTTCGTGGAAAAGAGCCTACCCCCGATGCCCTTATCCGAAGAGCCTTTGGAGAGTGAAAAGAGGTTCCCTTTTCGGACAGCCTCAACTAATGCATTAATACTTGGTAAGACAACACCTTCTCACGGACACCTTATCTTTATATCTTATGTCTTACCAAAAAACCAACCCCGCTGTGGTGAATCACAGTAGCTCCAGCACTTACTGCTTTGACGTGGAATCCTTTGCCCACTCTATGCGTGCCTACAACAATGAAATCTCCCTTACCTTTATGGTGTTATCGGACAGCAAAAGCGAAGAGCCGATCCCCAGCGAGGTAGTCAAGGGAGCTACTACCTAAACAAGTTTTTGGAGACACTTAATCCCTATTTCACTAACAAAAAATTGTAAAACTATGGAATTCAGAACAAAATTTGAACTTAACGAAAGTATTTTCTTCATTCACAAAGGAAAAATCATTAACGAAACCATTCAAGGCGTAAAAATCACTAAAGAATACAAACGAGATGGGCTTCTTAGGCGAGATCCTGAAGATGATCAGGCTAAGGAGCTTATCATTTATGCCGTTGAAGTAAAAAAGATTGACTTTTCAGGCACTGGCTTGAGGACTACTTTTATCAACTTAGAAGAACAAGAACTCTTTTCCAGCAAAAAAGCGATTGTTAAATATTTTGCCCTGCTGCTATGAGAACAAAGATATTTTACCACTTAGGCACTGCTGGAGAGCTCCAGTATACCGAAACTCGTTATTACCTCTTTGGTTGGTTATACCTTCTGGCATAGAAACGCATAAATTCAGATATTTTTTATCTTTTTTACCTCCTCTAAGAACGTCCGTTCTGAGGAGGTTTCTTTCTTATACACCCTCACACCCGTACCCAAAAAGAAAAAATTTATGTGCAAAAAGGTAAGTTTATGTACAAAATTATTTTTTGTGTGCAGTTTATGTGTAGCAATCTACACTGATATTCAATTAATTATCCTTTAAAAAAGGACTTGCACAGAAAACACACAAAAAAACACATTCCAAACACTCTGAAATAACTAAAAAAAAGAGACGTTTTTAACCATTTCATCGGCAAACTTGTTTCCGGCTATGTAGCTTTCGGTCATCTTTAAATCATAGTGTCGGGCTTGATCCCTGACCTTGATAGCAGGCATACTGCTATTGAGTAGGTCCGTAATCCCTGTATCCTTGAGAGAATAAAACTGAAACTTACTATCAAATTTTCCTTCCTTACGAAACTTTGCTCACTCATCGGAAATCTTCTTAGGAGTGAAGGCTTTCTTTCCTGGTTTATAATTGTTTTGGCTAAAGAGGTAATCACTATTATGGGCAGTTATCAAGTGTTGCGCTAAGTCAGGCAGAAGGTTGCTCGGTATGGTAACGCTTTCCGTCTTGCGGTTTTTGGAGTTCTCTCCACTAATAATGATATATCCACCGCTAAGATTTACATCGCTCACTTTTAGCTTGGTTAGCTCCGTGCGGCGGATAAAGCAGTAATAAGTCAGCATACACAATACATAGAAATGAAAATGAGTATTGTGCAGTTTTTTCACCTTGTCTTTCACTTGTGGAGTAAGTAACTTCACGCTTTTTCTGTGTTTTTGTCTTTGCTTTGATATGCTCAGCGGGTTGGCAGGAATAAAGTTCTTGCTTTTGCACCATAGCAGAAAGGTATTAAGAAAGCGCAAATGATTATTATAAGTGCTGGAGCTATTCTTTCTCTCGTAGTACAAGTAATCTAAATAGTTTTGTATCATAAAGACATCTATTTTCACTACAAACTTAATAGGAATCTTTTTGTTCTCAATATACTTTTTGAATAGTTCTAAGAAAGATTTATAAGCTCTAATGGTATCCGCACGCTTCACCCCGTCCGAAACTTCCTTCTACTGCATAGATAGGAATAAGTCAGCACAATAGTCTAATGATTTGTAACGGACATTTGGATCGTCATAGAAGGGCGACCATCCACTTTCTAACTTTTGATTGATAGTGGCTATCATTCGTTTAGCGTACTTCTCACGATCACGGTTAGGTGTCATTGGAGACATACGCTTACGAAAACGTTTCTTTTCGTTTTTAGCAGAAACTTTAGCGTAAAAGACGATACGCCATTCTTGATTTTCGCCCTTTTGTAGTTCTGCGGGCTTGTAATCCACATATATCTTATGTGTAGAAGTAAATTGCTTGTTCTCAGGCATTTTTTTATTTAGGACGCTTCTTCCTTGAGTACAGGAAAAAAGTCCCAAAACTGACCCAGCTATTAAAGGAAAATCGGTGTAATTAATTTGTTTATAATTAGTTACACCGAAAGAGTAGCGAAGACGGGATTTGAACCCGTGACCTTTGGGTTATGAATCCAACGCTCTAACCAACTGAGCTACCTCGCCGTTTTAGTTTGCGGGTGCAAATTTACAACCTTTTTTATTATTTACAAAATAATAATGGAGAAAATTTAGTATTGCCAATTCAACCTACAAGTGCAATTGCAATTTTTTAGCTTACAAATTTATAAAATAAATCCTTTGGTTTTTCAAATCCTAAAACTTCTCTTGATTATTAATTTTATATTATATTTGCTTTATATAATTATCTGTAATTCATTTAAAATCAGTATTCTTAGGTATATATTGATGTATATTTCTATTGCTATGTTCACTGAGCCCCCTCTCCGAAAAACTATATGAATGAGTAAAATAGAATCTTAAATCTAATTTCTTCTCTATGATGCTAAATTCAGGAAATTTCTTCCCATTATCTCTGGTAATAGTCTTGACAAAAGCCTTATAAAGTAACAGTATTTCTATTACCGCATTAGCAAAGGGTTAGCTTTTTTCCTTAAAGCAATCTACTTATAAACAACATTTTAGTTTTTATTTCTACTAAAGTCGAAATAGCCCTTTTATTACCTGCCTTCTACCATTAAATCTATCTTCCAATGATCAAATTCAGTATTTTGATTCAAAATGGCAAGACATTTTTCTATAGATCTTTTTTTCACTATTTTACTTCTTTTCTTATGTAGACCTCTCTTCCTATGTTTTAAATTTTGTTTTTTTCCTTTTTTTATTTGATAAATTGTATTTATCTTATAAATACCTATAAATTGCAAGTTACCAAATGAATATACATTAGGTAGCCTCTATCTTCCTAGAGAAAGGCTATCCAAAAACTTTTCGGACAGCCTCTCCTTTTCAGAATTATATTAGAACTTATAAGTAAATCCTGCTCCGAAAGCCTCCCTTACCTGGAATGCTTTAGCAGCATCATCATCATAGATAGTTTGGAATATTAAGTTAGTAGAAATATAGTCATTAACTTTCATCATTAGATTGAAAGTATAATCTATGTCAATATTTCCTGGCTTGTCAAGGTAGTTACTATAGAGGTTAAGTGTATTTTCAAGAGTGATATTCTCAAAAACATCAAATTTAGCATATCCATTTAGGGCAGCACCAAATTCATAACGAGAAGTCTTCCCTTGTTCTACTCCGAAATGAGCTCCTGTCTCTGTAAATTTTTTCGCAGTAAAGATAAGCCTTGAGGTAGCGGGAGCAATATTTACCTTAAGATTATCATTTTTCTTCCAAAGCATACCAGGACCAAAAGAAAGGTATCCAGGAGCCATAAACCGAGTAGTTTCTGTTCGGGTTTGATTCCCTTGAGAGTCAGTTCCATATTTATAACCTTTGTCCAATTGAGTCTGGAAATTAACAAAGAAAGAGTAGTACCATTGAGAATCTTCCTTAATTTGAGCTCCTAATAAGGAAGTAATTGCAAATCGGTCACTGGTTTTCTTAGAAAAGGCGTCCCCATCTACTTTAGTAAGACCATAATCAACAAGGAGCTTATTATCCCAAGCCCAGAGTCCTTTTTTATAATTAGCATCATAAGAAAGGTTTAGGTTTCCCCCATAATTATTGGTACCTCCTCCTGTCCAATCATGGTTGAAAGCGGTTTGATTGAAAAGTAGGGAAACAATTCCTGCACGAGTCCAATTGCTCTCAGTTGTAGTTTCATTCCCATTTCCAGTAGCTGAGGCATTTCCTTCTTGTTCTTGAGCAAAAGTAGCAATACACCATAGGGTGCATGCTGAAAACATAATCTTTTTCATTGTTCGATAATTTTAAAATATTAGTATTTAAATTTTGCGGCAAAGATACTTATATTTTTTTAATAAACAAGAGAAATGTCATTATATATAAAAAATCTTTACAAATAGAAATATAATTTAAATAAAAAGGACTGAAATCCTTAGAAATCAGCCTTTAAGTAAAGTTATAACTATCTATATTTATAAAGTTTCTTTGTGAATATGGTGTTTCTTTTTTTCCTGCTCTATTTCGTAGGCAGTCTTGAAAGGACGGATAATTAATCTTACCCCCTTATTGTACTGAAAATATTGGACAATCCAGTTTGAAAGGGTAACCATTTTATTACGAAATCCCACAAGAAAAGCCAGATGGACGGTAATCCATAATATCCAGGCAAACCATCCAGAAAAGCGCATTCCCCTGAGCTCTACTACAGCTTTATTGCGTCCTACGGTTGCCATAGAACCTTTGTCAAAATAGTTAAAAGGTATCATAGCTTTATTGCAGAAAATCCTTTTTAGGTTTTTAGCTAATAATTTCCCTTGTTGAATAGCGGGTTGGGCTACCATAGGATGTCCTTTGGGTTGTTTTTCATTAGCCATGCAGGCTATATCTCCTATAGCAAATATATTGTCATAACTTTTTACTTGATTGAATTCATTGACAGCATAACGTCCACCTATAATACTTTCTTGAGAAAGTCCCTCTATAAGATTGCCTTTTACTCCTGCTGTCCAGATAAGGGTGTAGGCTTGGAAATTATGAGTATTGGTAACTACATTCTCTCCATCATAATCCTTTACAAAAGTATTGAACCAAATGGAAACACCCATCTTTTCAAGATATTCTTTAGCCTTTTCACTTGATTTCTCCCCCATGCCAATTAGTAAACGAGAATCTGCTTGAATCAAATTTACATTCATTTTACGAATATCCAAGTCCGGATAGTCTGTGGGAAGGATGTGCTTTTTAAGTTCAGCAAAAGCACCTGCAAGTTCCACTCCTGTAGGACCTCCTCCTACAATTACAAAGTTCATGAGACTATTACGTTCCTCTAAGTTATTAGTAAGGATAGCCGCTTCTAAGTTTTGAATAACTAAGCTACGCATATCTACTGCTTCAGGAACAGTCTTCATAGGCATTGCATACTTCTGGATGTTAGCATTACCGTAGAAGTTTGTTTGAGAACCGGTAGCAATAACTAAGTAATCATAAGAGAGTTCTCCTAAATCCGTTAAAATACTTTTTTTATCAGGATAAATATGCTTTACCTCAGTAATACGAAAGTGAAAATTAGGCTCCTTTTTGAAAATAGATCGTACAGAATAGGCAATAGAATCAGGTTCCAAACCTGCAGTGGCTACTTGGTAGAGTAGAGGTTGAAAAGTGTGATAATTAGTTTTATTGATAAGCACTACCTGCATTTTGGAAAAATTCAGTTTCTTGACAATATTAATTCCTCCAAATCCTGCACCAATGACAACAATACGTGGCAAATTAGTGGTAGGGATATTCAATTGAGTAATATCATTCATTTTTATTTTTGTTTTACTAATAAATAAGTGAGGAAATTTATAAATGTTTACGGGTCTCCTTTATAATTTTAGTTGCATTTCCTAAGAATACTCTATCTTCTATCAATACAATAGGACGCTTTAAGAAGGTATAATGTTCTAGAATAAGATTTTTGTAGTCCTCCTCTGAAAGAATTTTTTCATTTAGTAGTCGTTCTTTATATAGTTTAGATCTTTTATTGAAAAGAAGTTCATATTTTCCAGTTATATTTTTTAGAATTTCTAGATCTGCTTCACTGATAGGGTCTTCCTTTATATCTTGAAAAATGAAGCTATCTAAGGGACGTATTTCATGGAGGATACGTTTGCAAGTGTCGCAGCTACTCAGGTAATAAATTTTTCGAATTGGGGTCATTTTCTTTTAGCATCATTTAATTTGAAGGATAGCCAAGGACTGACTTCAGACAAAGGAATTTTAACCTCTAAGATTCCTGTACTATAAGGAGCTATTTCATATGGGTTGTATAAAAGAATAAGATTATCCTTATCAAACCCAATATTCTTTGGGAGAGAAAAGATATCATTTTCAAAGATGAATCCTCCATCACTAAATTCTTGGTTCTTAGATAAGTTAAAAGTTTCTCTAAAGTGTTTTTCAGCTAAAGCTAATACCTTTTCTTTATCTGTAAAAAGTTCCTCTTGAGAGTAAAAAGCTCCTGTGGGCTTAAAGTTCATAAAAGTAGTCCATCCTACAGGATGAGCACCCCCAAGATACTCATAACCAAATCTTTGTAAAGATATTAAGACATCACTTTGGTAAATGATAGTATCCACCACTTCAATTTGATAAGGAGATATTCCTTCGAATTGTTGTTTATCAGATCTATACTGTGTTAGAAAAAGTTTTCCTGCTTCTTCTATATCCATAAGGGTATCTTTTGCAGTAAGCATCTTAACTAATTGCCTTTGAATGGAATCATTGAATATTTTGGCAAATGCTTTAGGACTTTCACAGAACATGTAATTGATAGAAACTTCTGCACAATCCTCTCCATCACAGTCATTTAATATAATTTCTTGATTTTTAAAATGATACTCTTTGTTATAAGCGAACCAAAAGTAACCACCTACAAGAATAGCCATTAAGCTAAAAGCAATAATAAAATAAATTTTTTTTCGAGACATTTTGCTTATAAAATAAGGGCAAAAGTAGTTTTTTTTTCAGAAACAAAAAAATAAAATCGGACTTATTTGTTTTTTTTAACATAGATGTTTTCGGCTATAATGGAAGAAATATTGAATATTTTTCCATCTAATTGGATTTCAAGAGAATTATCAAAGGGTTGAATGTCTAAAACCTTTATTTCTTTTCCTATGGAAATTTCTATTTTATTAAGGTATTGTAAGAATTCCCTGGAAGTATTTTTTACTCCCACACAATGACCACTTTCTCCTTTTTTGAGTAGGCTGAGGAGCTCACTCTTAAATTGAGGAACATTACCGAATTTATCTGGGATGGGATCTCCATGAGGATCTTTTTCGGGGTAAAGAAGAAATTTATCTAATTTTTCTATAAGTTTATCGGATTGGATATGTTCTAATTGTTCTGCTATTTCATGAATTTCTTCCCAAGAAAAATGAAGTTTTTCAGCTAAGAATACTTCCCAAAGACGATGTTTCCGTATGACAAAAAGAGCATTTTTTTTCCCTTTTTCAGTGAGGGATACACCTTGATATCGCTTGTGTTCTACCCAGCCTTTTTCGTGGAGTTTTTTTAGCATATCAGTAACAGAAGAAGCTTTGGTTTGCATGGCTTCTGCAATAGCGTTAGTAGTTACCTCCATATTCTCTTCATGACTAAGGTGATAGATGATTTTTAGGTAATTTTCTTCAGAAAAAGTCATATCTATTGAAATTTTAATTGAATGATAGAGTTCATTTCTTTCTGTATTTTTTGAGCTTCTTCATGAGCTTTCTCAGCAAAGTTCTCCCCTTGTGAAGCATAGATGATAGCTCTTGAAGAATTGATGATAAGCCCCACAGACTCATTCATACCATACTTGCATACCTCTCTGAGGTTTCCTCCTTGTGCACCTATTCCTGGAACAAGCAGAAAAGAATTAGGGATAATTTTTCGAATTTCAGATAAATATTCTATCTTGGTAGCTCCTACTACATACATAAGGTTTTGAGCATTCTCCCATTGTTGCGAGATAGTAAGTACTTTCTTGTATAGTGGTATACCCTCGCAGGAAAGTGTTTGAAAATCAAAGGCTCCTTTGTTAGATGTTAATACTAAGAGAATAGTTATTTTATTCTTAAAAGCAAGGAAGGGCTCTACTGAATCCTGTCCCATATAAGGGGCTACAGTTATACTATCGAACTGTAAGTCATCGAAAAATGCTTTGGCATACATTGTAGCTGTATTGCCTATGTCTCCTCGTTTGGCATCGGCAATGGTAAAGATATTGGGATAGTATTCATTCAAATAATTGATAGTCTTCCTTAAGGATTGCCATCCTTTCTCTCCATAAGCTTCATAGAAAGCAATATTAGGTTTGTAAGCGATTGCGTATAAGTGAGTAGCATCAATAATGGCTTTATTGAAAGCAAAAATAGGATCCATTTCTCTTAATAGAAAAGGAGGAATTTTATTTAAATCCACATCTAAACCTATACAAAGAAAGGATTTTTTAGTAAATATTTCTTGTTTGAGTCTTTCTAAGTAGAAATCTTTCATATAGTAAAGTGTATTTTAATAGGATTTGTTTTTTGCTAATTGGTCTATATATTTTTCTATAGACATACCGTCAACCAAGATGCCCTTGAGCACCATTTGTCCCTTGTAAACAACGATCTGTGCATAAGCATTTTTAAGTAATGTATCAGCAATAGGAGCTTTATTCTCATTCATATAATAACGATTATCTGGCATTTCAATTCGTACTTTACCTCCATCAGTGAGGATTCCATCTGTTTTTACTTTTATATAGATATCTGTATTTGTAGGCTTTGTATCAATTACTTTATCGTAAATGACTACTCCTACACTATCTTTTTTAAGAGTTATATAGAGGTCATTAATTTTGTAATATTCATTTTGCATATAAGAAGGTAAATCTACATTGAGGTTTTTATAGTTTATCCATACGTATCGCCCACGAAAGGCATCATAAGGATCAATAGGTTCAATCTTGAAAAGGAAAGTCTCTCCTTTATGTAAGATGATTTCTCTTTCTATAATCATTTTCAAGGGGAATGATAATTGTGCTAATATCATGAGAGCAAAGGCTATAATAAGATATTTTTTACGCATTTTTTTTCTGTTTTAGAATGAGGTAATTTACAACAAAAAAGCTTAATCCTAAGATGATAAAGACGATTCCTTTGATTACAAAGGAAAGAGAAGAATCAAAAAAACGATAGGTAACTTGAACTGAAATAGTTAAAAGCCCAAAATTAACTAAGAGAGTACGTTCGCTCTTAAATCCTTTCCATAAATAGTAACTTCCGATGACAAGGATTGCTAAGTCATATAGGTAAGGAAGTCTTATGAAAGCAAGAATCATATACACTATTGGATAAAAAATGATAAGATCAAGAATTTTTTCCCTTTTATCTAAGAGATAATACTTTATAAGTAAAGGGATATAAATGAAAGCAAAAAGGAGCAAAGAAGGGAGTAAAGATTGAGGTGGATGATGCACATATAGTGCTTCTTTGACAAAGAAGCAGATAACTAAGCAAAGGATAGCTAATACTTTGTAAGCATTGTAGTAAATATGTGATTGTAAGTACTTTCCTATGATAAGAAAGGCTCCTGAGAGGAACACCAAGCAGGTAGCATAATCATCTTTAAATTTAATATTATCTAAAAAGGAGCAAAGAGCTATACCTATGAAGAGAGCAGTAAGTCCGTGTAATATTCCTGTAATATAGTTGGATGCCTTATGCTTTAAATGCCAAAGATAAAAAGGAAGTACTAAAACAAAGGCAATGAGGGAGGAGAAAAAGGTAAACCATTCTCTGTCCATTCCAAGTAGGCAAAGTGTTCCTATACCTATATAACATAAAATAGCTGTAGCTCGTGAGCGCATCAGATAAAGGGTGGGAAGAGCTAAAAATATCCAAAGCGATAGAAAGTCAGCAAAAGAGCTTTCAGGCAGATTATATACCTGATGTATCATGGCAATAGCTGCTCCTATAGCAAGACTTGTAAAAACGGCAACAGCTTCAGCGTACCAAGAATTAATACCTTTCTTAAATAGCAAGTAACCGCAACCTATTTGTCCTACCAATAAGGGGAGAAAAGAAAAAAGAGTTTTAATCCATCGAGGAAGTTCATCCCAATTATGAGCTAAAAGCACGATGATTCCTAAACCAATCAAACTAGCTCCCAACACGCCAAAAATTATTAAAAGTTTGTGAGAGGTAGAAGTTCTTTTCCGTTCTTGTATATATAATCGAATATGATCAGCTACTTCTTGGGTAATTACTTGTTGGGCTACAAGTTCTTCGAGTTCTTTTAAAAGTTTCATATTTTGATTGTTTATAATGAATCATCAAATAAGTTCTCATCATAATAACATATCTTGTCTCCTACCAAACGAGCAGGAGTTGTGTAAGGATGTATTTCATATTTTCCTATTCCCATAATATGACGTACCTCCCAACCCTTTACTTTAAGAGCGTCAGAGACCATGGAACGATGACAACGCCACCAGAGAGCCTCTGCACACATATAAGCAGTAGTCTCTTTCTGGGCAATAGCTATGAGTGTATTTAACCCTTTTCGGAAGTCCTCAGTTTCCATATAATCTGCATAACCACGAAAAGAAGTATTATGCCAACGATCATTTCTAGAATTTTTCATTACTTTTCGCTTGCCTCCTAAAGCAGATAAATGACTATAAGTAATCCCTTCTTTTCCTAAAAAAAGAGCCAAAGACTCTTTATTATATTGAGGATACTTAGTAGAGGAAGGGAAAGAACGTATATCTACCAAATGGGTAATATTAAAGGATTTTAACCATAAAATAAATTCCTCTATAGGATGGGTGGAATGACCGATAGTATAAATAATCATACTTTATCAAATTGAATAGATTTAGCTGCTAAAACTTTTACAAATTTATCTACATATAGTTGTTTTTCTTTGGATTTATATTGTTCTATATAGCGAGGATGTTCTAAGACGATCATTTTCTTAAATAAGGATGCTTCTTTATTAAGCTTTTCAAGAAAAATAGCATTCTTCTTTCCCAAAATATAGACTTCTGAAGTATCTAACCCTAGAGCAATATGTTTTTTCAAAGAAGCTATCATATAATCCTTAGTCATTGCAAAAAGATTGATATCATCATAATAATTGGCATTAAGCCATGTACCTTGAGGTGTTTTACGTACTATAGCCAGAGGGAAAGGAGAATTAATATAGAAATTTTTATAAAAAGTTGCTACTCCTCCATATTGAGTAATCATATCATACACGAACACAGAGGAAACCTCATGAGTACGAGCTGAAAGCATAGGAATTCCACAATCATTCTCTAAATGTTTAGTATCAGTAAAAGGAACTCCCGTAACACCTGCTCCATGTCTGCTGGGATTGATACCTATAATAAATCTACGAGAATCATTATCATTGTAATACTTATGATAGAAGGCGGCCATTACTTCTATAGTTTCAGGATTATCCAGATAAGGATTTAGTACAGCAAATCCCTCAGGAAGTGTACCATTATATTGTAACTCCTTGTTAAACTGTATAATACGATCTCCTATGGTAGTAGATAAGGAGGACTTTCTTTTCTCTCTCATAGGTTTTATAAAAGTTTCTTAGTTGTTAGATATTCTATACTGTCCTCGATAATTTGATACACAGTATCCAATTGCTTATTAGTCATGATATAAGGAGGTAATACATATATAGTGTGGTATACAGGTCGTAAAATAACTCCATGATTAATATAATATCTATAAAGTTCATTGCGAATAGAACCATAATATTCTCCTGTGTCAGGTACTTTTAAATCCATAGCAAAGATAACACCGAGAGTACGTGTACGAGCTACTTTAGGGTGCTTATCCATTTTAGCAGCAAAAGCTATATGTTTGGCATGAATACGTTTCAGATTGGCTTGCATTTCTTCTTCTTGTAACATTTTGAGGCTCTCTAAAGCAATAGCACATCCAGTAGGGTTTGCCATAAAGGTATGCCCATGAAAGAGCGCTTTACTGATGTCATCACTATAAAAAGCATCATAGATTTCCTCTGTAGTAGTAGTGGCTGAAAGGGGGATAGTACCTCCTGTAAGTGCTTTGGAAAGACAAATTATATCGGGCATTTGAGTGAGGTAATCACAAGCGAATTTTTTTCCCGTTTTCCCAAACCCGGTCATTACTTCATCAGCAATGGTTAGTACTTTATTCTTTCGGCATATTTCTATAAGTTCATCCAATATTTCTGGAGCATACATGCGCATTCCAGCAGCTCCTAATACTAAGGGTTCGAAGATAAAACCTGCACACTTATATTCTGAAAGAACTTCCAAAAGTCGTTTTTTACAGGCTTCTTCTTTACCTTTTTCAGGAATAGGAATACGCACTACATCTAAAAGCTGTCCTTGAAAGGCAGTGGTATAAAGAGAAATGCCAGAGACTGCCATAGCAGCAAAAGTATCTCCATGAAAAGCCTCTTCAAAAGCAATGAAAGTAGTGCGCTTATCTCCACGATTATAATGGTATTGTAGGGCAATCTTGATGGCTACTTCTACAGCTGTAGAACCATTGTCAGAGAAGAAAACTTTACTTTGGTTTTTTGGGAGTATTTTTATAAGATTTTCCGCTAAATCACAAGCAGGCTGATGTGTAAATCCTCCAAAAAGAACATGTTCTAAAGAGGTAAGCTGTTCATAAGCTCTCTTAGCTAAGCGCTCATTACTATGTCCGTATGGGTTTACCCACCAAGAAGCAATAGCATCTATGTAAACATTACCTTTTTCATCCCATAGTAGTGCATCTTTCCCTTTTGTTATAGCAATAGGGGTGTCGCTGGTTTTGTGTTGAGTATAAGCGTGCCAAAGGTATTTTTGGTCTTTTTCTGTAAGTGTCATTGTTTTTTAGGCAAAGGTAAGAATTTATTAGGAATAAAAAATGGATTAATCTATTTATTTTTTGACAAGACTAATCTTTTTGAAAAATATTTATATAAAAATAGCTATGAAATCGTGGAAAATCATTATTTTTGCAGAAAAAATTTTCTTATGAAATACAAGAGAATTCTTCTTAAGTTAAGTGGAGAAGCCCTTATGGGGGGAAGACAGCATGGTATTGACCCGGCAAGGCTTAAAGAATATGCTATTGAGATAAAACAAGCAGTTAACCGAGGAGCTGAGGTAGCTGTGGTTATCGGTGGAGGAAATATTTTCCGAGGAGTAGCAGGGGCTAGTAATGGTATGGATAGAGTGCAGGGAGATTATATGGGGATGTTAGCCACTGTTATCAATTCTTTAGCTTTACAAAGTGCTTTAGAGGACGAAGGAGTACTTACCCGATTGCAGACAGCTATCACAATGGAAGCTATTGCAGAACCTTTTATTCGTAGGCGAGCCATTCGTCATTTAGAAAAAGGTCGTGTAGTTATCTTTGGGGCGGGAACAGGAAATCCCTATTTTACTACTGATTCGGCTGCAGTACTTCGTGCTATAGAGATTAATGCAGATGTGATTCTCAAAGGTACTCGTGTGGATGGTATTTATACTGCCGATCCAGAGAAGGATCCTCAAGCAACCAAATATGAACATATTACTTTTTCTGAAGCTATAGATAAAGGATTGAAGATAATGGATATGACAGCCTTTACTCTAAGTCAGGAAAATCACCTTCCTATTATAGTCTTTGATATGAATAGAAGAGGAAATTTAGCTAAAGTAATAGCAGGAGAATCTGTAGGAACTATTGTGTATGATTAAGATTTGGTCTCTCAAATGATTATTAACGGTTCATCATGAAATGATTATATAGTCTAACTTATTTTAAATAATTTTCCTATGGGACATGAACATCACCATCATCATATACCAGATCTGAGACGAATTAATCAAGCCTTTTATGTGGGAATAGGTGCTAATGCACTTTATACTCTTATTGAATTTGTAGTTGGTATTCATATTAATTCTTTAGCTCTTATTTCTGATGCTAGCCATAACTTAAGCGATGTGGCGACTTTGATTATTTCCTTGTTAGGGATGAAATTAGCCCAAAAAGGTGCTACGGAACTTTATACGTATGGGTATAAGAAAGCTTCTATCTTAGCTTCATTTATTAATGCAGTCATTCTCTGCTTGATTGTTATTAAAATAGGGGTAGAGAGTATTGAACGTTTTTCAAATCCTCCTCAAATGCAAGGAGGAATGATCATTATTACGGCTTTGATAGGAATCTTTATCAATGGACTTTCTGCTTTTCTCTTTTATAAGGGGCAAAAAGAAGATATCAATATCAAAGGCGCTTTCTTGCATCTTTTAGTGGATGCTTTAGTGTCTCTTGGAGTAATTGTTTCAGGGGCTATTATTTCCTTTACAGGATGGAATATTATAGATCCTATTATCAGTTTTATTATTGCTTTTGTAATATTATTTTCTACATGGTCTCTTCTTAAAGAGAGCGTTAAACTTATATTAGATGGAGTACCACAGCAGGTATCTAATGAAGAAATACAGCAAGTATTGCTTAATCATCCTAAGATTTCTTCAGTTCACCATTTACATATATGGGCATTAAGTAGCTCTGAGAATGCCTTAACGGCACACTTAGTGTTAAAAGAAGGGGTCTCTTTAGAGGATTTTATGGAAGTGAAGAAAGAACTTAAGCATCAACTTTTTCATGAAGGAATTCAACATACAACTTTTGAAATAGATACTTATTCATTTACCTGTGGAGAAACTACTTGTCAGTAAGAAATTGAGAAAAATGGGAAAAAAGAGGCTACCCTTTTCGGACAGCCTCTTTTTATTAAACTATTTTAAAACATTCAAAACAGCTTCATAATCAGGCTCATTAGTAATTTCATCTACTTGCTCTGTATAAATAACTGTCTCATTTTCATCTATGACAATAATAGCTCGTGATAACAAGCCCTTTAGAGGAGTATCTAAAAGTTCTACATGATATTTACTAGAGAAGTCTCCACGGAAGTCAGAAAGTACTTCTACATTTTTAAGTCCTTCAGCTCCACAGAAGCGTGCCATAGCAAAAGGTAAATCCTTAGAAATACAAAGAATTTTAGTATTCTTAAGGTTGTTAGCTTCTTGGTTAAATCGTCTTACAGAAGCTGCACAAACTCCTGTATCTACACTAGGAAATATACTAAGCACTATACGGTGCCCCTTATAGTCAGAGAGAGATTTCTCTTTTAAATCACTGCTTACAGCCATGAAATTAGCAGCTATGCTACCTACTTTAGGTAATTCTCCTGCGGTGGTTGCAGGTTCATTATGAAATGTAATTTTTGCCATAAAAAAAATATTTTATCTGATGCAAAATTAAGAATTATTTGTTAAAAAAATACTTTTTAGTCTTTAAAATATTTGTTAAATGAAAAACTTAGTCTAATCGTCCTTGTAAGAATTTTTTAACTTTAGTTTTATTGTAGCCTTTTCCTTCTTCCATATCTTCTGTTTTACGAATGGAGAGTATATTTCCTCGTTTGTCAAGAATAAGAAAAGCAGGGTAACCGTATTTTTCACCAGGATTACCATACTTAGCAAAGGCTCTTTCATTTTTATTCTCAGGAGAATAATTCAGATGATAGTATACATATTTCTTATTTAAAATTGCTTTAAGTTCGGGATCCGTAGTTACTAGATGATTAAAGCGTAAACACCATATACACCAATTACCACCTATTTGTATTAGGAGTTTTTTGTTTTCCTTTTTGGCTTGAACGAGTAGCTCTGTTATGCGAGTGTCCCCATCCTCCATTGGATCATAGGGTTTAGGTAAGGACATTTTTTCTTGAATAACCTCTGTAGTTTTATTTTGAGAAAACACTACAGAATGTCCTAATATTATTAGGAATAATAGAATATATTTTTTCATGATAATTAATTAAAAAATAGGAAGTGAAAGTTACAAAGCAAAACGCAGTTAATGCCAACGATTAAGATAAAGTCCTCTGTATTCGCAAAGGCGAAGTTAAGGATAAAGCCCTATTATGAAGGCATAAAATATACCACTGAAGCAATAACACTGATACTTCATCAATAGGATAAACGTTTTGAACACAGAGCGAAAATCAATGGGAGTGTTAGATATAAGATAATTTGCTTTATAACTTCCCAAATCAAACTTCTATAAATCTGTTATAGGTCAACTATTTTATAGAGATTGAACCTTCTTTTTGTAATAATTCCTTGATCTCAGTTTCATATTTATGAGGTATAATAATTCTGAAATTGGCAACTTCTTCCTTAATTTTTGCAAGTTTTGTAGTCTTTTCAACCACTAGCTGATTAACTTTCGTTTGTCGTTCCTGTTCTAAGCGTTGTTTTTCCTGTTCGTATTCTATTTTGTGTTTGTTTTCTGCTTCACGAAACTTAGCTTTATAGAAATTTACTTCACTTTCAAACTGTCGATGTTCTGCTAAAAGTTGTTCCTGTAATTGTTGTAGCTCCTCTAAGTTATACAAAGGAGTATTTTTTATTTTAAAAACTTGCTCTCCTACTTCTCTGAAAGAAATAAGTTCTTTCTTAGTAAGGGCGGTACGTACTTCATCAAAGTTATGAATATACTTACCTATATGAGCGGCTTTAGCTTCAGCTTCTTTATAGTGGACGACTTCTTCTAATGGAAGAGTTTTAAGATAATCTTCAATCGTAATCTCTTTAATCTTACTAAGTTCCTTGTAATCAATAGGAGAAACCTCCCTCTCTACTTCAGTTATTACATTTTTTAGTTTTGTATTTAAGATTTCAAGGCGGTCATCTTTTTCCTTAATAGCTGTGCGCAAATAGGCAGAAATGGCATATAAGGTACCTATCTGAGAGAGTTTTTCTTTAATATTCTCTACCTTAGTGAAGTTGTCCAAAGGTTCTCCATCAAGGCTTGCTGTATGGGTTTCTATATTGTTGACACGATCCTGGATAGGTTTGAGATATTCTTTGATACGCTCACACACATAATTTGCCTGAGAGGAAGTGAGTCCAGAGGTATTGAAATAAGGATTTTTAGTTTGTAGGTTATCCATAATAAGTCTCAATAATGGAATTAAATAATAAGCATAGCATCCCCATAAGAGAAAAATTTATATTTTTCTTTTACGGCTTCTTCATAAGCATTCATAATAAGTTCATGTCCTGCAAAGGCAGAAACCATCATGAGTAAGGTGGATTTTGGAGTATGAAAGTTAGTGATCATGGCATTGGCGACACCAAAATCATAAGGAGGAAAGATAAATTTGTTAGTCCACCCGATAAAGGGATTTAATGTATTATGAGAAGATACTGAACTTTCCATAGCACGCATGACAGTAGTTCCTACAGCACATACACGTTTGCCAGCTTCTTTCGCTTTATTAACAATATCACAAGCTTCTTGAGGAATAATGATTTCTTCACTATCCATTTTATGCTTAGAAAGATCCTCTACTTCTACAGGATTGAAAGTGCCTAACCCAATATGAAGAGTAAGTTCAGCAAAATTAATTCCTTTTATCTCAAGACGTTTCATTAATTGTTTGGAGAAATGCAAGCCTGCGGTAGGAGCAGCTACAGCTCCCTCATATTTTGCATAGATAGTTTGATAACGCTCCTCATCCTCAGGTTCTACAGGGCGAGAAATATATTTTGGAAGAGGCGTATGTCCTAATTCTAATAGTTTATTTCGAAAGCCTTCGTATGACCCGTCAAAGAGGAAACGTAAGGTACGACCACGAGAGGTGGTATTATCAATTACTTCAGCTACTAATTCTTCTTCAGGGTCAAAAAAGAGTTTGTTCCCAATGCGTATTTTTCGTGCAGGATCTACCAAAACGTCCCATAAACGTTGTTCTTTATTAAGCTCACGCAAGAGGAAGACCTCAATTTTGGCATTTGTTTTTTCCTTATGTCCATAAAGACGTGCAGGAAATACTTTTGTATTATTTAGGACAAAAACGTCACCATCGTCAAAATAATCAATAACATCCTTAAATAAGCGATGTTCTATTTTTTCTGTTTTACGATGAACCACCATAAGACGTGCTTCATCGCGATTTTCACTAGGATATTCTGCAAGGAGTTCCTTAGGAAGGTTGAAGTTAAAGCTAGATAATTTCATCTGGTATTATCAAATAGTATTTAAGAGTACAAAGATACAACATTTTACAGGATCTTGTCAAGAAATTTATTAATTATTTTATTCTCTCAAGTATTTTGTCTGCGATTCCTGTAATAGAAAGTCCCTCACAAGGAATTATAAAGGAAGCTTGAGTATAGAAAGAATAACGTTCGAAAAGATGTTTATTAATAAATTCTTCTAATTTTCCCTTTGAAAGATGAGCAATAAGAGGTCTTTCTTTTTGATATACAGATAATCGTTGCATGAGTACTTTAGCCGGTAATTGTAAATAAAAAACATAGGGGGTCGCTTTATTGATAAGTTTCATGACGTTTCCATAACAAGGAGTTCCTCCCCCTAAAGAAAGTACTATTTGAGAGGGAGAAAGGAGAAGTTCCTGTAGATACTCTTGTTCTTTATGACGAAAATATATTTCTCCTTTTTCAGAGAATATTTCCGAGATTTTTTTCTCTTCTTTTTGTTCTATGAAGGTATCTAAATCATAAAAGGGAAGTGACAGGATAGAAGCTATATGCTTTCCAATGGCTGATTTTCCACTTCCCATATAACCTAAAAGAATAATTTTTTCAGTCATAAGTAACTGTTTTGTAATAAATTAAAAACTGAATAAAAATAAAGTGCAAAATTAATTATTTTTCTGCTTGTTTATATAAAAAAAAACCGTAAATTTGCACCCGCATAAAAATCTTTTTGAGATTAGTTTTTAGGACTTGGTAGCTCAGTTGGTAGAGCACAACACTTTTAATGTTGGGGTCCTGGGTTCGAGCCCCAGCCAGGTCACTCTTATTTTTAAGATTTATAAATTTACGTGGCGACTTGGTAGCTCAGTTGGTAGAGCACAACACTTTTAATGTTGGGGTCCTGGGTTCGAGTCCCAGCCAGGTCACAGTTAATAAATTTATTTGAAGACTCGGTAGCTCAGTTGGCAGAGCACGACACTCTTAATGTTGGGGTCGTGGGTTCGAGGCCCACCCGGGTCACAAGTTTTAGTTTCATAACTGAATTTGTTGAGTTTTTCTTAGCCTATGTGGAGAAATTGGTAGACTCGCCATCTTGAGGGGGTGGTGCTCGTTAGGGCGTGCTGGTTCGAATCCAGTCGTAGGCACAAAAGTCCTTAGTAAGATATACTAAGGATTTTTTGTTTTTTAAAAGTTGATTTTTATGCTGAAAGACCTTTTACAAAAAGATTATCAATTACTTGTAGCAATTAATCAGACAGGAACTATCTCATGGGATACTTTTTGGATTGCTATTACTAATGCTTGGAATTGGATTCCCTTTTTTATTCTGATTCTATGGATAAATTTCTATTTTTTCTCTAAGAGAGAAGCATGGAGAATCTTCTTTTATACATTAGGTATATTGTTATTGACAATAGTAATTACCAATACTACTAAAGAAATTGTGGCTAGGTTACGTCCCTTGCATACAGCATCACTTATTCCTCATTTGCGTATTATTTTGCAGGAAAAAGGATATAGCTTTTTCTCAGGGCATACAAGCAATAGCTTTGCTATTTGTACTTTCTTATATCTTGTTTTTAGAAAAAGAATAAAAGTAGCTTTTTGGGTTTTTCTTTGGCCCATTCCTTATGCATATAGTCGTATGTATTTAGGAGTACATTTTCCCACAGATATATTTATTGGTATTTTAGTAGGAATAGCTACAGGGACTATAGGTTATTGGGTTTATAAAAAGAGACAAAATACAACCCTCTCTCCATAGAGAAAGAAAATCAAAGAGACACATTTTCTTATATATTCATTGTTTTGTGATAGGCTAACATTCTCTTATGGTTTCTCGGTAGCTTATCCTGCTTTTTGACTTCCTCCAAATAGAGATCTACCACTTCCTTACCAAAGGCTTTTACAACAGGTGGATTGGGACGGTCTAAGAACTCTATAAAACGAGGAATAGGCAAGTAATCCCAAGCCAGTACGTGAGCCAAATAGGTCTTCAGGTAGCTGAGATCCTCCCCTCGGGCGATTGCCTGACAGAGGTACTCATAGCCTAAATCACGGGATGGACGCTTCTCAAAGAGCAAGCATGCCCCTATATAGAGCCATCCGCTATGGTGCACCCTGAGGCCGTGGCGTAATATGGCTTCCAAAGGGAGTGACATATTGCGCACCTCATTGGCTTCGTTCATTGTTGCCGATGTACTGATATAAGCACAGAGTAAGGCATCGGAGTAATGGGGGTTGAGGCTTAGTTTGTACTCAATGTCTTGAGCAGGAACCAATTCTCCTTCATTGGCATTGTAGTAACAATAAAGTGCATTATTCCGATTCACATTTCTGTATCTGGCAAACTGATTACAATGGTATTTAAACTCATCGCCGACTTTTCCATTTTGATAGGTTACTTTTTCCCAACCATAACAAATATAGAAAGGTCTCACTACGCTGGGGATATCCTTTGCTGCTGTTGTTTCAAATATTTCGAACTCTGCGCCGGGGTGCTTGATACGGGTGATTTGTGTCCAAAGTGGCAAGAATTCCTCCGCTAATTGTATCTCATCAGTTAAGTCTAAGTAATACCTAATAGCAGGAGCATAGGCACCTTTGAGTTGTTCCGCTTTTGCTTTGGCTACTGCCGATGCATCCTTGAATAGCAGGCGGTTGCAAGCTACAATCAGGTCGTCAAGGTCAGGGGTTTTTCCTTTTGCTTCGTGTTGTAGGAGCTTATCTACCAATACCTCCGCTTCTATATAGAAAGGTTCGTGTGTAGGAGTAGAGAGGAATGGTAGGGTGTCTTTTTCTTTGAGCTTTTGGAGGGTATACTCTATCTTGTGTAGGAGATAAGGAAATGTCTTCTTACTATTGTTAATACCTTTGTGCATCATTACTTCTTTCCTGAGTCTGTCTCCCTGTATATCTTTTCCTTGTTCATAGAGCATATTCACCTCTTTCCATTCTTTGTCAGTGTTATATACAGGAATTTTGGCACTTTGAGTACTCCACGATTCCAAGAACTGATATAATAAAGGTAATGTACTCACGTCCCACTCACGAGAGGTGAGTTGTTTGAGATAAGGTTTTATTCGCTCAATATAATCCGTAGGAATTTGGTCTTGCAAGCGTACCAGAGCATCAAAGAAGACATCAATGGTAGCCGCTGATTTCTCACGGATACAATCGCCGAGAAGGAAAAGCAGGGTATCTCCAGAGAAGGGGATAGGAATCGGAGTATAGGTGTTAGGGGTTATGGAGACAGAAGTTTCAGACACTTCTGAGGAGAGCTTCTCAAGAAGCTCTTGGGCTTTGCCTTTTAGGTAATCCTTGTAGGGTGCCACCACTTCCGTTAAGCCCTCATCGGCAAAATAAGTAGTGAGCAGGTCGGCTACTTTCTCTTGTAGCTTCACATCGGGTTGGGTAAAGAGCACAGCCAACTGTTCGCGGTAACTAAGGTCAGTAGGGGTTTGTTTTTTGAAGCCTTTAGCTAAGATTTCTACTCCTTGTAGGAGTGCTTTGGGTTGCTTCTCTACCGTGAAGGCGAGTGGAAACTGTTGCATAAAGCTTGCAAAGTCAAACAGAGGATCAGGGGCAATGACAGTAATGTATTCCATAGCAGTCTTTACCACACTACCTACTCCAGTTCCCAAAACAGCAAAGAGGGTTTGTTGGTACGCCAAAAGCTCGGTGTGAGTAGGGACAAGCCATTTGAGCAAACGACAATGCCAATCAAGGTGGGGTTTCTTCCATTGGTTGAGCAGAGACTCCAAAAGATACCCTACAAAGCTACGAGGGATTTGGTAGCCATGATGCATCAATAATTCAAATACCTCATCCCAATAGGTAGTTACCTTAGCAGAACCCAAGTCATTGGTCTTGCGTAGGGTGTTGTCACTCTTCCACTTAGAAAGGTCAAGCACTTTGGTCTCAATACGATAGAGCTGGAGGAGCACTTTTTCAATGGCTTCGGGGTTTTGCAAGAGAAAATGGACATCAGCAGTTACATAGCGGTTGAACATGGAGACCTCAAGTAGATTCTTTACAAAACGCTCCTCTTCAAAAGGAATCCAGCCTTTTTTATAGAAATACCACTGAAATCCAAAAGAGAGTCCATTAATCTCTTTATTGTAGCGTTCTTTGAGTATTTTTTTGATATAGTTATCTGGAGGAAACTGTGTAAAGTAGTTGATTACAGGTTCAAAATAGTAAGAACCCAAAATAGCATAGGGAGTTACTTGGTAAATTTCACCATAATAATTCTCTTTATTAATCATCACCTTTGCTAAATCACTTTCTTTGCGCACCATAGTGATCAGGGCATAGTTAAGAGCTTGAAAAACTTTATCTTTATAGCGATAAGTATCCTTTTTATCAACGTTCTTTCTTGGGAAATCTGTTTCTGAATAGGGGTCTAAATCCTTGATAGCTGCGATGACGTCGTAACGTTCCCTATCCGATAGCTGTGTAGTGATGTTGAGAATAGCCGAGAAATCTCCTTCGGCAATGGCGGTGATGAGTTTTAGTTTCATTTGTCACAAAAATTATCAAGATCTGAGTATTGTTGGTCTAAAAATACAATAGGTAGGCATTGGAAGTACCTATAATTCAATCCGCAGATGGTTATGGGTCTGTCCTTGAGAAGTCGGCCTATGGATATGGCAAAAGAAAGATCATCCCTGTCATAAGGAGAATCAAATACAAGTATTTGACTTTCCTCCCAAAAAGCGGTTTTGATAATCTTTTTGTTTTTAGCATCAAGGACTACCAAATAGCGTTTGTCGTGGATTTTTTCATATCCTTCGTTAGGACGGAAATCTCTTAGATAGCAGATGACTTCTTGGTCTTCGTATCGGTAAGTATTGCCCCAATAATATTCTTCATGAACGAAGGTATAAGGAAGTGGGAATTTCTCTTTGTCGACTTTGACCCAAGTCATGGGCTTCATTTGGTTCTCTACAAAAGGATTCTCTTTACCTATATAAGCATAAGCCTCCCAGTATATGCGATCTTCCTCTTGTGATATATCATCATTGGGATCATAGACTAATTCGAAGCCTATGTTGCATTCTTTCATGTCAATTTTGTTTTCATCACTATTGATATGTATATAAGCTACAGTTCTTACATTGGTAAGGGGATACTTCTTTAGTATATTTTTTTCGTAGTTGTATACAAATATGGTGTCACTTGGAGAATAATTAGTCTTTTCAAAGATTCTTTTCTTGTATTTATCGTCTAGGATGATGTATTGTTGTATCTTTTTGCCCTGAGAAAGCCTCTTTTGCATTTCTCTAATAGGTAGATCTAAGCTATCTAACTCATAGAAATCGGAGGGAGAAACATAAACCTCTCCTTTGCTATCTATATAAGATACATTTATTTGATATAATAGAATATTGTCGTGTATGGTTGGCTCAGGAAGCAACTGAAATGAGATGGTTTCTTCGCTATCGGTTACCGTACGCATACCTTTGCTTTGCGAAGAGCCATGGGTTGTTTCTTTTTCTTCTCCTTCCTGTGGATCAGGTGTGCCAGCTATCCAACGGCAAGCGGAAAGGAGCAGCAAGAGAGGTAGGAGTCTGATGTACATAGTGAATAATGAATAGTGAGGACAAAGATAGGGATTTTATTTTAGATTTGAAAATGGGAAGGAATTTTCTGAACTTAACATCATAGAGAAGAAATTAGATTTGGGATTCTATTTTGCTCATCCATATAGTTTTTGGGAGAGGGAGCTAAGTGAACATAGCAATAGAAATGTGTGTAATATATACCTAAGAATACTAATTTTAAAGGAATTACAGATAATTATTAAAACAAATACAATATAAAATTAATAATCAAGAAAAGTTTTAAGATTTGAAAAAACAAAAGATTTATTTTATAAATTTGTAAGCTAAAAAATTGCACTTGCAGGTTGAATCGGCAGTTTCTCAATGCAGATACAGGATTTAATAGTAAATCACTAAGAGAATTTTTAGAAAGTAGAGAAATTATAGCTAATAGCTAACCTAATCCCCAAAATGGAGAGCAACCAGATATTTATTTTGATGAGGAATTAGACAAAAACAGATTCAAGATTGAACAATCAAACGATTGACTTGATAGGTATAAGAATCTGATAATGAGATATAAATATTTAGATATAACTTGAATAGGAATACTTCTATTAGAATTTATATCCAAGTTTCTCAAAAAAGTTTAAACACATTTCATATTGATTACTATGACCTAAAAAAGAGATTACTGAATAACATTCAATAATCTCTCTTTTAAAATTATTATATATATATTTTTTTAGAACTGATAAGTAACCCCCATTTTAAGTCCTCCTGAGGTAATAGTATTTCCCGTATTATGCTCTACAAATATTTCAGCATTTACCCCAAAATTATCTGTAAAGAAGTAACGAGCCCCTGTTTGTAAGCGAACTCCTAAACCTGAATCATATTCATAATCCCAATAGCGATTACCTTTATAGTCATTATCCCAATTATAATACCCTAAACTCATACCTCCATATACATCTAAAGGAGAAGGAAAGCGTAATAATTCACCTAAGTGATAGTTAGCGTTGGCAAGTACTCCAAAATTATTATAACGTACTCCTGCCACTTTATCAGTACGGTAGAATAATTCTCCTCCTACACTTATTTGATCAGTAACCCCAAAGTCGGCACCTACATACACGGGTATTCCCCATCCTGTAAAACCAAAGCCTCCATTGAGCTGCACGCCTCCTCTATCCAAAGCCGCTTGTGCTGAAGCACTACTAATTGCTAGAAATATACTAGCTAAAACTAATAATTTTTTCATCTTTTTTTCTTTAAAAGTTATCTGCTGCAAAGGTAGAACATTTTTTTTATACAAAATACTTTTTACTTGTTTTTTAACAAATAAGCAATAAATATGAAAAAAGCTAACAAAAAGTGTTAGCTTTTTAAGAATAAAATTTAATAATTATTTTTTTCCTCATGAGGTCGCTTACCAAATATTGCTTCCAAATCCTCCTTAAAGATCACTTCCCTTTCTAAAAGTAATTCAGCTAGGGTGGAGAGCTTATCCTGATGAGTACGGAGAATATCAAGAGCTCTTTGATATTGTGTCTCAATAATTTTGTTGATTTCCTCATCAATCACTTGAGCTGTCTTTTCACTATAAGGCTTGGTAAATCCATATTCTTCTCCTGTAGCATCGTAATAAGTAAGGTTTCCTATTTTCTCATTAAGTCCATAAATAGTTACCATAGCTCGAGCTTGCTTAGTTACTTTTTCAAGATCACTGAGTGCTCCTGTAGAAATCTTACCAAAAATAATCTGCTCTGCCGCACGTCCACCTAAGGCTGCACACATCTCATCTTCTATTTGATCTGTACGCACAATTTGTCGTTCTTCTGGCAGGTACCAAGCTGCTCCTAAGGAACGTCCTCTTGGGACAATGGTTACCTTTACCAAGGGTGCTGCATGTTCCAAAAGCCAACTTACAGTAGCATGTCCTGCTTCATGATAGGCAATAGCTCTCTTTTCCTCTGGAGTGATAATCTTATTCTTCTTCTCAAGTCCTCCAATAATTCTATCCACTGCATCCAGAAAATCTTGTTTATCTACAGAAGTCTTTCCTCTACGAGCAGCAATTAGGGCAGCTTCATTACATACATTAGCAATATCAGCCCCTGAGAATCCTGGAGTCTGCTTAGCTAAAAAATCAATATCCAAGTTCTCTGTAATCTTAATAGGTCGTAAGTGTACTTTAAATATTTCCCTACGTTCATTAAGATCAGGCAAATCTATAAAGATTTGTCGGTCAAAGCGCCCTGCTCTAAGAAGGGCTTTATCCAAAATATCAGCACGGTTAGTGGCTGCCAATACTATCACATTAGTAGTAGTACCAAAGCCATCCATTTCTGTAAGTAACTGATTAAGAGTATTTTCCCTCTCGTCATTAGCATTAGTGAGATTGTTCTTTCCGCGTGCACGTCCAATAGCATCTATCTCATCTATAAATATAATAGCTGGTGATTTTTCTTTAGCTTGTCGGAACAAATCACGCACACGAGAAGCCCCTACCCCTACAAACATTTCCACAAAGTCAGAGCCGGAAAGGGAGAAGAAAGGCACCTTTGCTTCTCCTGCTACTGCCTTGGCAAGAAGGGTTTTCCCTGTACCCGGAGGTCCTACTAAGAGAGCTCCTTTAGGAATTTTACCTCCTAAAGAAGTATATTTTTCAGGATTTTTAAGAAACTCCACTATCTCTTGCACTTCTTCCTTAGCACCTTCTAAACCTGCCACATCCTGAAAAGTAATTTTCTTATCTTTCTCTCCATCAAAAAGCTTAGCACGTGATCTTCCTATACTAAATATTTGTCCGCCTCCCATTCCTCCGCCTGCTCGACGCATAAGGAATATCCATAGACCTACAAAAAGTACTACGGGAAGTACTACTGTAATAAGAACATCTCCAAAGAAATTTTGCTCTGTTTTATATATAAGTTGCGTACTGGATAGATTGTTTTCTGTAACTATTTTATTATACCTGTTCTCAAAATTCTCTAATACACCTATCTCCATTTTATACTGAGGTACATCAGAATCAGCTCCTGTTTTAAACAAAGGATTTTCTGCTCGAACTTCCTTATGATCGGGCTTATTCATTGCCTCTGGGAACAAATATATTCGTGCCTGGTGCTTATTAACTACCACCACTTTGGAAATATCTCCATCTTGTAAAAATTTTTCGAATTCTGTTTGTGAGATTTCCTGTGGTTGCTTCCATAAACCTGAACTTGAAAGTGGATTGAGAATAAAAAATAGAATTATTGCCAGTCCTGCATAGAACCAAAAGGCAGAAAAACGTGAAGGTTTGTTTTCGTTCATAATTTAATTATCTGTTTTTATATGGGTTATCTGGGCATCTCCCCATAAGCCTTCTATATCATAATATTCACGTATAGGTTTTTGAAAAATATGTACTACTACGTCTACATAATCCAAGAGTACCCACTCGGCATTCTGCTCACCTTCTACATGCCAAGGCTTTTGTGGGGTTTGTCTCTGTACCGCTCCAGAAATGGCAACCACTTGAGTATTAGAACCACCTGAACAAATTACAAAATAGTTACATACAGCATTTTCTATTCCCCTGAGGTCTAAGATAGTGATGTCCTGCCCTTTAACTTTTTGTATTCCTTCCAAAACGGAAGAAAGTATCTCCTCTGTATTATTTTTTTTGTCTGACATTCAATTTTTTTAATTACTTTTGCAAAGCGACAAAGGTATAACTTTTTATGGAAATTATCAAACTTAATGCCACAAATTCTACCAATACATATCTAAAAAATCTTGTCAAAGAAAAAGAAGTAAAAGACCTTACTTGTATATGGTCTCTTTCACAAGATCAAGGACGAGGACAGCAAGGGGCTAAATGGATATCTGATCCTT
Organism: Capnocytophaga sp. G2; assembly: GCF_035282625.1. NCBI lineage: Bacteria > Pseudomonadati > Bacteroidota > Flavobacteriia > Flavobacteriales > Flavobacteriaceae > Capnocytophaga > Capnocytophaga sp. G2. The sequence continues at coordinate 83,472 of NZ_JAYKBU010000011.1, forward strand.
ATAAAAACCTCACTTTCAGCGTTCTGAAAGTTTTTAATCAGCTTCCTTCTGAATATCACTTTCTGTTGAATATGGAAGTCTCGCTGGCTATTTTCCGTGCCTTAAAAAAATTATATATACCCGACTTGGCTGTTAAGTGGGCTAATGACATTTTGTCAGATAAAAAGAAAATCTGCGGAATTCTCATAGAAAATACACTGAATAAAGAGCAAATTACCGCTTCAGTAATTGGTATAGGGTTAAATGTAAATCAGCTATTCTTCAAGGATCTACCCAACGTTTCCTCCCTACAGAAAATTATGGGACACCCCTTTGACTTAGAGGAGGTCTTGCTCCTTATATGCCACGAATTAGAAGTAGCGCTCATCAGCCTCTCCCCTACTCGATTTGATACTGTATTAGACCAGTATCATGCTCACCTTTTTCGAAAGGACAAGCCCTCCACTTTTGAATATCCTAATGGGAAGCGCTTTATGGGCTACATCAAAGGAGTAAGCCATAACGGACAACTCCAAGTAGAACAAGAAGATGCTGTGGTAAGCTCCTTTTCTCTCAAAGAAGTCAAATTACTTTACTAATTCCTTGCTATATGAAATATTTTTTAGCATTTTTGTCATCCTTACCCTTAATTATAATCCTAGCAGCTATGGAAGTGCTCTCAGGAAATACCTATTATGTTCATTCATAAAGAGGAAATACCTTCTCTCATCTGCCAAAAGATGCACAAAACAAGTCTCACAAATATCTCCATTTCTAACTGTAATCCAAAGGAAGACACCTGCATACAGCCTACAACAAACACAACGACACCATAAGAGTCAAAGGACAATTCTATAAGTCCAATCTACAAACTAAACAATCTATTCCAGTAGTTAGGAGTTAATGACTTAAGGGAGGATTAATCATTTGTCATTTGCCATTAATTTCGTATTTTTGCACAATCAAATTAATATTCATGAAAGAAACCGATATTATCATCATTGGGGCAGGACCTACAGGTCTATTTGCTGTATTCGAAGCAGGACTCCTACGCCTAAAATGCCATCTTATAGATGCTCTTCCTCAACCAGGAGGACAACTTACCGAACTTTATCCTAAAAAACCTATCTTTGATATCCCTGGTTACCCCAGTGTAGGAGCGTCTGAACTTGTAGATAACCTTATGGAACAGATTAAACAGTTTCAACCTGAGTTTACCCTTTCTGAGACAGCCATGACTTTAGACAAACAAGCAGATGGCTCTTTTATAGTTACTACTGATAAAGGTACACAAATCAAAGGAAAAGCAGTTGCCATTGCTGGTGGTCTTGGTACCTTTGAGCCTCGAAAGCCTGAAATTGCTAACCTTACACAATATGAAGATAAAGGTGTAGAATACTTTATAAAAGCTCCTGACCGCTTTGTTGGCAAACGTGTAGTTATCGCTGGAGGAGGGGACTCTGCCCTTGACTGGAGTATATTTCTTGCTGATATCGCTAAATCCGTTACTTTAGTACATCGCCGTAATGAATTTCGTGCCGCCTTGGATTCAGTAGAAAAAGTAAAAGCTCTCAAGATTAAAGGTAAAATAAATCTTATTACTCCCTGTGAAGTAGTGAATTTGAAAGGAGAGAAAGAGCTTTCCTCTGTAATAATCGAAAAAGAGGGACATCAGGAGAAGCTCCCTACCGATTACTTTATTCCTCTCTTCGGACTAACCCCTAAACTGGGACCTATTGCCGATTGGGGATTGGAAATAGAACGAAATGCCATCAAGGTAAACAATGCACTTGACTACCAAACTAATATAGAAGGAGTATATGCCATAGGGGATGTAAATACCTATCCCGGGAAACTCAAACTTATTCTTTGTGGGTTTCATGAAGCAACACTAATGTGTCAAGGAGTATATAACAGACTTTACCCTACTAGAAAATATGTACTCAAGTATACTACTGTTGCCGGAGTAGATGGTTTTGACGGTACACGTAAGGAAGCTGAGAAAGCGGTAATACAATCCATTTAATATGGAACAAGCTATATCATACACAAAAAGAGGCTACCCATTTTTGGATAGCCTTTTTTATGCAATTATTTTATATGATTCACTATATCTACTATGGGATAGGTAATTTGCTCTCCTGTAAGCATATTTTTCAGAACAGCAGTATTTTGACTAAGTTCTTCTTCTCCTATAAGAATTACATATTTTGCTTTTCGGCTATCGGCATAGGCCAATTGCTTTTTAAGTTTGATAATCTCTGGATAAAGTTCTGCTTTATAGCCCTTTTGACGCAGTTGCTGAACCAAACCAAAGGAAATCAATGCTTCAGATTTTCCAAAATTAACACACAGAACATCCAAACTATGGGTTAATGTTTCGGGAAACAAAGCTAATTGTTCCATTACAAGGAAAATACGATCTAATCCAAAGGAAATTCCTATACCACTCATTCCTTTGAGTCCAAATATAGCAGTAAGTTCATCATAACGTCCTCCTCCTCCTATAGATCCCAAAACTACCTCTTTGGGAGGAGCCACTTCGAAAATAGCTCCTGTATAATAATTCAGCCCACGCGCTAAAGTTACTTCTAACTCTAAATTGGACACCTGTAAGCCAATCTGTTGTACAGTTTCATAAATAAACTCTAAGTCAGCTATTCCTTCTCTCCCCACCTGTGAGGTCGCAAGTAATTCCTTGAGTTGACTTATTTTCTCCGAAAAACTTCCTTGTAAAGAAAAAACAGGTTGTATCTTAGCTATCGCTTCTGGAGAAATTCCTCTCTGAAGCATTTCTTCTTCCACTTTCTCCTTACCTATTTTATCAAGTTTATCCAAAGCTACTGTAAAGTCAATTAGTTTCTCAGGAGTACCAATAACTTCAGTAAAACCAGAGAGAATCTTTCGATGATTAATTTTGATAGTTATTCCTTTAAGTTGTAAAGCAGCAAATACACTATCATATAACTGGACAAATTCTACTTCCTGCCAAAGACTATTGGCTCCCACTACATCAGCATCGCACTGGTAGAATTCGCGATAACGACCCTTTTGAGGGCGGTCAGCTCGCCAAACAGGTTGTATTTGATAACGTTTAAAAGGGAAAGTTATCTCACTCTGATGCTGCACCACATAACGAGCAAAAGGTACCGTTAGATCATAACGAAGTGCCTTTTCACTTATTTGAGTAGTCATCTTTTGACTATTATGTTCCCTATAAATATCTTCAGGAATATCTCTTAGAAAATCCCCTGAATTAAGTATTTTAAAAATAAGTCTATCTCCTTCTTCTCCATACTTTCCCATAAGAGTTTCCATATTTTCAAAACTGGGTGTTTCAATAGGTTGGAAACCAAACTTCTCAAAATTTTTTCTGATAATCTGAATAATATAATTACGCTTACTTACCTCCTCAGGAGAAAAATCACGTGTACCTTTAGGTATACTAGGTTTTTGCATTTGACTATACTTTTTTTACTGAAAAAAAACAGCTAATTTCCATTAACTGTCCTTTTATCAATTATAAAATAAATTAACTATGTCTTTTTCTAACTAATCTACATTATCATGTAAGTATCCGTTATTTTCTCGTATTTGGGGTACATTATTGGAATCCAAACTAATAGAACTACGAGAAGCTGTTGCTTTAGGAGTATTGTTAGTAATATCTATCCCTTGTCTGAGATATGCTGGAGTATTCTCCAAATCCTCAATCTTAGAAAGACTTTGAGAGGAAAACTGATAACTCATATTCTTAAAAGTATTTCTTCGATTACTTGCATTTGCTTTTAAAGCTGTAAGAAAAGCATTTTGATTCTCTTCTTTTGGCTGTTGAGGTGAATTTGTAGGTTCCTTTACACGTATCTCTGCTCTAAACTCTTCTTCCTCTTTTTCTATTTGTGGAGAATGAGCCTTGGTGAGCCTTTCTTCTACTTGTAAATAATCCTCAAAACGATGAACTATCTTATTATCACTTCCCTCCTGTTCTGGAGAAGCTACTGCAGCCATCGTTTTTCGTGGAGAAGTGGCTGCCATTTTCCTCTCCTCTACTTCAAATAATATTACTGGTTCCTCTACCTGTTGTGATTGTTGCCTAACCTCTTGTACAGGAGATGTCTTTTTCTCTTGATAAATAACAAATTCTTCTGCTTGTACAGCATGTTCCTCCTTAGTAGGATAGGAAATACGTTCTACCACTTCAAATTGAATAGGAATATTATAAAGTTCTTTGTCCAGAACACCTATTTTATTGGTAGGAGTTGTTTTTTTTTCAACGGAAGTAGCAGTATGTAGAGTAATTCCTATATTACTTTTAGTAGGTTCTCCTGCCAAAGAAGTAGAAACTTTATCCTCTAAAGAAGAATTAGTTTCTGTTTGAGGAGTGTCATCCAAGTAATGAGTTATCTTTTCTTTTCTTTTCAAAGAATTTTCAAAAGAAATATCCGTAAAAGAAGAGGTAGTTTCTAATTCTTTCACAAAATGTGCATTATCATCTAAAGAATGTACAATTTTCTTAGGTTCCAAATCAATAATTTCATGCTGTTGTTCGGTGGAAAAACCCGTAGCTACAACAGTTACCATTACCTTATCCTCAAGCGATTCATCCTCTCCCATCCCCATAATAATATTTGTCTTGTAACCAGCAGCCATCTCTTGTCCATTACCTGCCTCTTTTTGGATATATTCACTAATTTCAGCTACTTCATCCATAGTAATTTCCTCTTTACCATAGAGTATAAGTAGAAGAACATTTTGAGCCCCTGTAATTTTATTATCATTAAGTAGCGGAGAATCCAAAGCTCCTTTCACTGCATCTATAGCTCTCATTTCTCCTGTACCAAAACCTGTTCCCATAATAGCAGTTCCACTATCAGAAAGTACTGTGCGAGCATCACGTAAATCAATATTTACCTCAAAATCCTTAGTAATTACCTCAGCAATTCCTTTAGCAGCAATTGTAAGGATTTCATCCGCTTTGGCAAAACCAGATTTCACCCCTAAATTACCATATACTTCACGAAGTTTATTGTTATTAATGACAATAAGAGAATCCAAATGTTTACGAAGGTTTTCTATTCCTTTCTGTGCTTGATTTAAGCGGATTTCACCTTCAAACTTAAAAGGACTAGTTACAATCCCTACAGTGAGAATTCCCATATCCCGACATATCTTAGCTATAATAGGTGCGGCTCCTGTTCCTGTTCCTCCTCCCATACCTGCAGTAATAAATACCATTTCAGTATGCTCACCCAGCATGGCTTTAATTTCATCAATACTCTCCATGGCCGATTGCTCTCCTACTTCTGGATTAGAACCCGCACCTAAACCAGCGGTAAGTGCAAATCCTAAATGGATCTTATTAACAATGGGACTTTTGTCCAAGGCTTGACGGTCTGTATTACAAATAATATAGTCTACACCCTTAATATTTTGCTTATACATGTAATTCACGGCATTACCTCCACCTCCACCAACACCTATTACTTTAATTAAATTACCCTGATTCTTAGGCAAATCAAACGTTTCATTGTCAAAATCTATCGCCATAACTAATGATTTTTTTGCTATTATTTTTTGTAAAGTCTTTCGGTGCAAATTTATTATTTTTTTTTCAGTTTTCCACAGAAAAACAAATATTGTTGATAACTTTTTCTAGAAATAAACAACTGAGTACTTTTTATTAACATACTTGTTGATTTCTACTTTTTTGAAACATTTCTTTAAGATCAACTACTTATAGATTGTTAAGAAAAAACTGTTCTAAGAGATAATTTCTTTTCCTATTTCATTATCTATTTGGATTTATTGATATAATTATAGACTATCAATGTATAATATCCAAAGAAAATCCCAAGAATATCTGCAAATAAATCTCCTATTTCTCCACTTCTTCCAAAAGGCATCATCTCTTGAGCTACTTCAGTAAAAATCGCATATAATATCATTAGAAAAAAAGAAATTTTTCTTTTCTGTTTTGGAAAAACTCTTTCATATAAAAAAGCTAACAGGGCAAAAATAAGGAAATGAACTAATTTATCAGCTCCTGTAAAAGAAAAGATATTACTGGTAAGACTACTGCTAGGACGAAGCAACATATAAGATAAGAGCCCCCAATAAAGAAATAAAAATATTTTATTTATATTATATAACTTCTTCATTATTTAAATAAAACATTTCTTTAATAAATGAGGTAGAAGTGAAACATACTTCTACCTCATAAAATTTATTTAGTACAAAATTTATTTAGCAATATCCACAATTTCTATATCAAAAACAAGGTCAGAATCAGCAGGAATAAGATCCTTAATCTCTTGTTTTCCATAGGCTAAAGCAGAAGGAATGAATACTCGTACTTTTTCTCCCACTTGCATACCTAACAAAGCTTCTTTAAATCCAGCGATAAGTCCCACTTTAGGACTATATTCCCAAGGATAAGGGGCATATCCTCCTCCCATATCTCGCTGTTGGTCATAAGCTCCATTAGCTTGAGCCACTTCCTTTATATTGGAATCAAATAACTTTCCGTTAGCACGCAAATAACCTGCATAATTTACTAATACAGTTTGTCCTTGCTTGGGTTGCACTCCATTTCCTTGTTTTAGCTTCAAAATCTTTATTCCAGAAGGAGAAGCTATTGCTTGACTTTCTTGTTCAGCAAGTTCAGAAAGAATTTTTTCACTTTTAGCCTTTTCCTCAGCTTCCTTTTGCTTTGCAATTTCTATTTGTTCCTTCATAAAAGTATCAAATACTTTAGGAGCATCAAATTTTTCAGCTTCTTTTCCTACACGTATAATTTCTATTTTATTGATCTTTACATCAGAAAGAGGTTTATCTGCTTCATTTGTCTTCTCAGAAGTAATAAGACTAATGACTTCCTCTCCTTTGATTACTTGACCAAAAATAGTATGGTGATTTGTAAGCCATGGAGTATCTTTCTCAGTGATAAAGAATTGACTACCATTAGTAGCTGGTCCTGCATTTGCCATAGCTAACTGTCCTTTCTTTGTAAACTTAAGTGTATCCACAAACTCATCAGCAAACTGATATCCAGGACTACCTTCTCCTGTTGCTGTAGGATCTCCTCCTTGTATCATAAAATCTTTAATCACACGGTGAAAAGTGGTACCATCATAGTAGTGCTTGCCCTTATAAGTATTTTCTACATAAGTATTATTTCCCTCTGCTAAGGAAACAAAGTTAGCCACTGTTCCAGGAGTTGCCTTATAGAAAAGTTCTACTAACATATCTCCTTTATTAGTTTGAATATCTGCATACAATCCATCCTTTAGATTAGGATATTTAGCAGACTTGCACGCTACAAATAACAAAGGCAATAATAATGCCCAAAATTTAACTTTTTTCATAAAAATTCTATATTTAATGAGATTACAATTATTCGTTTTCTAAGAATTCATTTGTTACTTCTTCCCAATCACTATATGATAAAGGAGTTCTATGATAAAATCCTGTAAAAAAAGGAACTACTTCTTTTGCTGTTGGAAGGACAGTACGATAATGAATAAAAGTACCATTCGGTTGATATACTCGTGCCTCTACCAAGTAAGGACTTTGCTCACCTTTAGATTCATCTTCTAAGGTGGTTTGTATATAGTTCTCCTGCTCACCTGAATTCTCCTCAAACAATACAACAAAATAATGATCATTATAAGGAATCTCTTCTATAATAGAAAGTATCTTTTCTATAGGTAATATCTTTCCTGTATATTCTTGTGTATCAATTTTCATTATAATTTCTGTTTTTTAGATTTATCTTCCATCCTCTTGATCAGATGGTTGTTCACTGGCTGGTTCTATTTTAAGAATATGTACTTGAGCACGAATAGGCTTATTAACGCCTATCTTCCCATCATCACCATGATAACCAAAAGCAATCTCTGATGGAAAGAAAAAAACCGCTTCTTCTTTTTCTTTCAATAGTTTTATAGCCTGACGTAGTCCTTGAAAAAGCTCTTGCTTATCCACCTGATAGGTAACTATCTTAGTATCCTCTTTAGAATAAATTTCATTTCCATAAATATCTGATAAGCTATAAGTAAAATCCACTCGATCACCAAAAGCAGGTAGGTAAGTAGCTTCCTTATTTTCAGTAATATAATAGTACTTAAATCCATCTTTAGAACTAAGATAAGTATGAAGTGTATCTTTTGCTATAATGGAATCCATTACAATTTCCTGATCTACCAACAATTCTCTATTCTTCTTAGCAGATTCCTTTAGAAAAGTATCTGTCTTAACCATTACAGGGCGACGTGCTTCCTTCTTGCTACAAGCTCCTAAAATAAATATAAACAATAATGCAATTATTACTCTCATATATTAACATTCAAATTATAAGCAGTAGGTAATGCAAAAAACTCAGGAAGTATTCTCAAAAAGTGAGTTACTGTATCCTGTAAAGAAATATGAGTTGAACCTCCTGCTGCATTAATATGCCCTCCTCCATTGAAGTAAGTACGTGCTAAAAGATTCACATCTAAATTTGTTTTAGAACGAAAAGATATTTTTACCAAATTCTCTTCCTCATTTTCAATAAATATAGCTGCCAATTCCACTTCTTTTATACGTAACCCATAATTAACAAAACCCTCAGTATCTCCTTTGCGAAAGTTAAACTGCTTAAGAGTTTTACTACTTACAGACATATAGGCTGTCTTATACTTAGGTAAATAAGTTAGATTATCTAATACATTTCCTAACAATTGTAATCTATCAATAGAATAGCTATCAAAAACATCTGAACTAACCTGAGCACAGTTTACTCCTTTTTCTAATAAAGTAGCCGCAATCCTATGAGTAGTAGGCGAGGTTAAAGAATAACGAAATCCCCCTGTATCAGTCATAATCCCTGTATATAGGCAAGTGGCTATATTCTTATCAATTTCTTTCTCAGATGAGAGAGCCACCACAGTATTATATATCAACTCACAAGTGGAACTTACCTTATCATCAGAATAGATAATGGTGGCGTAAGTATCAGGCTGTTGATGATGATCTATCATTACAAAAGTTGCTTTTGTATTTTCCAAGAAAGATGTTAAAGGCTTAGCACGAGAGAGATTATTAAAATCCAAAGTAAAAATAAGTGTGGAGTCCTCTATACGCTTTTTAACTTTCTGTTCCTCATTAGGATAAATAATTATTTGTGACGTTCCTGGCATCCATTTTAAAAACTCAGGAAAATCAGTAGGAACAATCACTTGAACATCATGTTCTTGATTTTTTAAAAAATGAAAAAGCCCTAAAGAACTCCCTATGGCATCCCCATCTGGAGAAGTATGGGGAATAATTGTAATAATTGGCTTTTTATTAAGAAACTCTTTTAGCCTACTAACATCTTGTACTTTCATACTGCAAATATACAAATTCTTTTTAGAAATAGAGAATAATACATATAAAAATTTTATAGAATCCTCAAAAAAGAGATAAACAACAAAAAAACCGAGCCATCAGAATAGCTCGGTTTTTGATAAGAAGGCGGCGACATACTCTCCCACATATTGCAGTACCATCTGCGCTAAAAGGTTTAACTTCTCTGTTCGGAATGG
>NZ_JAYKBU010000012.1:0-80301 GCF_035282625.1 Capnocytophaga sp. G2
TAAACCTTTTAGCGCAGATGGTACTGCAATATGTGGGAGAGTATGTCGCCGCCTTCTTTACAAGAACCGAATTATTCTTTTGAATAGTTCGGTTTTTTTATTAGTCATTATTAACTATGAATGAAATTCTTAAAGAAATTATCACTACTCCTATGCCTTATGGTAAGTACAGAGGAACTATGATTGCTGATCTTCCCTTATATTACTTGGAGTGGTTTAGCTCGCAAGGCTTCCCTAAAGGAAAGCTTGGCATGCTTTTGTCTACGACTTTTGAGATAAAAACTAATGGACTTCAGGAAATTATAGACAAACTTAAAACACTATGAAATATACCTTTTCCTTCTTTTTTATTTCTTTGCTGATAGCTTGTAATTCTACTTTTGAAAAGACTGAAGAGGTAAAGACTCAAGAACTACAAGAAAGCAAAAAAGATACCCTTGAAAATCCTTATTTCCAAATAAGGATTGCTGATAGTCTTCTTAAGGATAAGACTAAAAAGGAAGTACTTCTTGAGGTAGTAAAACGCTTTAAAGGAGAGGACTTGGATTTTGGTTATGTAATAGATGAGAGTAATACTTCCTATTTAAGTGCTACTGTGAAGGTAGGAAAATTCTTTGATGATGAGGCTTATTATGCCATTATTTATACGAATATGCAAGGAAATACTGACATAGATGTCTATAAATTAGAAAATTGCGTTGTAGAACATAAGATGGCAGCGAGGGATTATTATTTCCTTACGGATACGATTTTTGATGTCAATGGTGATGGAACTAAGGATTTTCTGGTAGAATACTATCCACTTTCAGGTTGTTGTAGGAGGGAGAGTTATGATATCTATTTATCTCCAGTAGCTAAGAAGAAACTTGTAACAAGCTATATTGTACTGATAAATCCTACTTTTTATCCTCAAGAAAAACTTGTTAGGGGTGTGGAATATGGGCATCCTGGTTGGGCAGGGTTATATAAATATTGTTGGCGCGGGGAGAAATTAGATACTCTGGAGTATATTTATCCCGACCCTATCAGTAAGGGACGAACTTTTATCAAAACTCAAATGTCGCATGATTCTTCTCAAAAAAGAAAGAGGATTTGCTTGCCATCACTCCCTGAAGAATACAAAACGGTAAAGGACTTAGACTGGTTTCTCCTTTATGACGAAGGGACATTTGATAGTGAGCAATGACGAATTATTAATTAACAGATGATTGGTAAAGGATAATTAACAATTGAATTTAGAAAAAATATTTAATTTTTTTGTATATTTGCCCTTGTTTAAAACTTTAGATAATGAAGCTGTTTAAACTTTTTTAGAGAAGTAAAAGTTCCCGAAAATTAGTAATTTTGTGTTTGAGAAAAAATACCAAAATTCAGGAACTTTGGGCAAAGATACAATAAATAAATAGATTATTTCCTTTTTAAGTGTAGGAAAAAGAGGATTTAAAAGTAATTTTGATTTAGCTTCAATATTTTTATTGATTCTCAAGAGATTAAAAACAGGGGTACAATGGAGAGAACTTCCAATTGAAAGCTATTTTGAAAAAGGTGAAATCTCTTGGCAAAATGTCTATTACTACTTCAATAAATGGAGTAAAGATGGTAGTTTTCAGCGAGTATGGTTGAATCTATTAAGTAAGAAGAAAAGAAAGTTAGATATGTCTTGCGTTCAATTGGATGGTACTCATACACATTGTCGGCAAAAAGGAGAATCTATAGGCTATCAAGCAAGAAAAAAAATCCGTAACCACAAATAGTATTTTTTTGTGTGATAATAAAGGGCAAATGATAGCAATGAGGAGTCCTAAAGCTGTAAATCACAATGACTTATATGAAATAGAAGAAGTACTAAAAGAAATCTTAGCTTTATTAGAAGAAGCAGGAATAGAGTACAAAGGTCTGTTTCTCAATGCTGATGCAGGATTTGATAGCAAATCTCTTAGAGATTTTTTAGAAAGCAAAGAAATTATAGCAAATATTAAACCTAATCCCCGAAATGGAAAGCAACCAGATGTTTATTTTGATGAAGAATTGTACAAAAATAGGTTTAAGATTGAACAAGCAAATGGTTGGCTTGACGGATATAAAGGTTTGATAATGAGATATGAGTATCTTGATGTAACTTGGATTGGAATGCTTTTATTAGGGTTTATCTCCAAGTTCCTCAAAAAAGTTTAAACACGTTTATTATTCACCGTTATTCCCTTAGCTATTGCTTTTTTGATAGTATTGGAAGGGTAGTAAGTAGTAGGCGTATAGCCATTGTCAAGGATTGCATATCGCTTGATAAGGCTATTTTTTATATCAAAAAGGTAGATATAGTATTCGTTAAGTGTAGCCTCTGAATAGCCAACAATAGCAAAGACATCGTTATCTTTCCAAAATACATCATGAGATACCTCAAGGGAACCTAAAAAGAGGATCATGGTGTGGTGGCGGAGCCTTCGATCGGTAAGGTTGATATTTTGGCTGTCATCCATGTTAAAAGAAAGTTCACCATCGGAGATCTCACACCCTTTGTACTCATTGACATAGCGCATCTTATCAGGAGAATAGAGGTTACAGATATCATCACCTACATCATCTGCTGCCTCAAAAGGGTGGTAATAGAGACTCTCCTTATCTTGCCCTGCATTGATAAGGGCATGCGCTTCTGTACGAGTAAGTCGCGCCTCATGAAGGTCAATGTGATAGAAGTCCAACCATGGCTTGATAAAGGATTGCAAAAGAGCTATATCCTGCTCATCAATTAAGGGAGCCTCATAAAAAGATCTCAAAAACTTTGCCTTTTCCTCTTTCCAAAAAGCCTTTAAGTAGCGTTCCCTCCAAAAGTCACTATCTCCCAGCCTGCTAAAAAGAGTAGGCTCCTCATTGACAGGCGCCTCCCTTTCAGGTCTACAACTGCTCAAAAGCACAAACAGTAATAGTATGAAGGACAATAGTTTTTTCATTCTTTACTTTTTACTTTTTAACGGGTTCTCCGTATAGGTCAAAATCGGTAGCCTCTGTAATTAAGATGTCGGCAAAGTCACCTATTTTCACATAATGCTTAGCAGCATCTATAAGGACTTCGTTATCCACATCGGGGGAGTCGTACTCGGTACGACCTACAAAGTACTGCCCCTCTTTGCGGTCAATAAGGCAACGGAAAGTCTTACCCACCTTGGCTTGGTTCAGCTCCCAAGAGATTTGGGACTGTATCTCCATAATCTCAGCGGCACGGCGTTGCTTTACCTCTTCAGGGACATTATCCTCTAACTCATAAGCGGCTGTATTTTCCTCATGGCTATAGGTAAAACAGCCCAAGCGTTCAAAACGCATCTGGCGGACAAACTCCTTAAGCAATTCAAAATCTTCTTCTGTTTCATTTGGATAACCCACGATGAGGGTAGTGCGGAGGGCAATTTCAGGTATTGCTTTGCGGAAATCCTGTAACAGGCGAGTAGTTCTCGCTTGGGTGGTGCCTCGCTTCATACTCTTAAGGATAGGGTCAGCGATGTGCTGAAGAGGAATATCCAAGTATTTGCATATTTTAGATTCCTCTTTCATCACCTCAAGTACATCTTTAGGAAAGCCTGTTGGGAAGGCGTAATGAATACGTATCCACTCAATACCTTCTACCTTTGCTAAGGCGCGCAATAAGTTAGCCAGCGTACGTTTGCCATAGAGGTCTAAGCCATAATAAGTGATATCTTGAGCTATGAGGATCAGCTCCTTTACTCCTTTCTTGGCAAGTTTTTCGGCTTCTATGATCAAGTCCTCTATGGGGGTACTTTTGTGCCTACCACGCATCAGAGGAATCGCACAGAAGCTACAAAGGCGATCACATCCCTCAGAGACCTTTAGATAAGCATAATTCTTTGGAGTAGTGGTCAGACGCTCACCTATAAGTTCATGCTTATAGTCGGCTCCTAATACCTTTAAAAGGACAGGGAGTTCAGTAGTACCGAAGTACTGATCTACATTTGGAATTTCCTTTTGCAAGTCAGGCTTATAACGTTCTGAGAGGCAACCCATCACGAAAACCTTATCTACAAGCCCTTCTTCTTTTTTTTGGATATATTCTAAAATAGTGTTAATACTTTCTTCTTTAGCATTATTGATAAAACCACAGGTATTAATCACTACGATATTTCCGGTTTCCTCATGTACTACTTCCTTGCCACTGGCTTTGAGTTGTCCCATAAGTACCTCACTATCATATATATTTTTGGAACATCCTAAGGTAACTACATTGATTCTATTTTGTTTAATGGATTTTGTCCGCATGATGGTTGTTGTCTGTTTTTAGGGTGCAAAAATACATCTTTTAAAAGAATAAAAGAAATATTTTGTTTGTAAGAGAAAAAAATCATACTTTTGCGTGTTTATACTTAAAAAATAAATATTATGAAAGTAGCCGTAGTAGGAGCCACGGGGCTCGTAGGTAATGTAATGCTGGAGGTTTTAGCAGAACGCAATTTTCCAGTAACAGAATTGATTCCTGTAGCTTCAGAAAAATCAGTAGGAAAGACAATCACTTTTAAAGGGAAAGATTATAAAGTAGTGGGGATGACTCAAGCCATCTCTCTCAAACCTGATGTAGCTCTGTTCTCTGCTGGAGGAGATACCTCTAAGGAATGGGCTCCTAAATTTGCTCAAGTGGGTACTGTTGTGGTGGATAACTCCTCCGCTTGGCGTATGGATCCTACCAAGAAATTGGTGATTCCAGAGATTAATGCTGATGTACTTACCCCTGAGGATAAGATTATCGCAAATCCAAATTGTTCTACTATTCAGATGCTTGTAGCTCTGTCACCCTTGCGCAAATATGGTATCAAACGTATTGTAGTCTCTACCTACCAATCCATCACAGGAACTGGTGTAAAAGCAGTTAACCAGTTGGAAAATGAATACAAGGGAATTCAAGGGGAGATGGCATATCATTATCCTATCCACCGCAACGCCATCCCTCACTGCGATGTATTCGAGGAGAATGGCTACACCAAAGAAGAAATGAAACTCGTGCGGGAAACTAAGAAAATTTTTGGAGATGATTCCATACGAGTCACTGCTACTGCCGTACGTATTCCTGTAGTAGGAGGTCATAGTGAGTCCATAAATGTAGAATTCGAACAAGAATATGACCTTTCCGAGGTACGTAAGCTCCTTAGTCAAGCCCCTGGAGTGGTCTTGCAGGACAATACCGATACCAACACCTACCCAATGCCTATCTATGCCCATGGCAAGGACGAGGTCTTTGTAGGTCGTGTGCGTCGTGATGAATCCCAACCTAAGACCCTTAACCTCTGGGTGGTTGCCGATAACCTTCGTAAAGGTGCCGCTACCAATACCATCCAGATTGCTGAGACACTCATCAAAAAGGGAATCCTTAAGTAATGCTCCCCTAACCCACAGAGGAGCGGATTTTAAATAATGAGCAATATTTGTAGGGGCGAATTGCTATTTGCCTTTACTTTCATCCTTTATTATTCAATCTATGAAACATATCTTCCTATTACTCTCCTTTTTTTTCTATATAGATATTGCAACGGCACAAATGGAGGTAGCAGCCGCTACTGTGTCTGATACAATTCCTGTGGATGAAAATTGGGTACCTAAGGATATCGAACAATCTTACCAAATAGAACCTGATCTTTATTTTACCTATCAAAAACCAAAGTTCTGGGATATTATCAATAAGGCACCACGCAATACACTTAATACACTGAAGGACTTTGTGGCTAAACCTTATTATCCGTATGGAATAGGTGCTTTAGCTGCTACAGGAGCTCTGATTCCTGCTGATCCGTGGCTGATTCGGGAAAGTCGTAGTTTGGGAGAGCGTATAGGATTGAATGAAGCACATACCTATAAGAAATTGGGCTTCCTCAAGATCATCCCTGCCGATGTGAATTCTGCTTTGTATTTTGTAGGCAATGGAACAACTTTTATTCTTATTAGTGGAGGTCTGGCTACTTATGGACTTATCACCAATGATTACAGGGCAAAGAGTACCGCTATGCAACTGATTGAGAGTATCCTTATTACAGGTGTTTTTGTGCAACCTCTTAAGCGACTTACCGGTAGGGAGAGTCCTTTTATTACTGCTAAGAATGGAAATTGGCATAGTTCTTGGACATTTGCTCCGAGTTTTGCTGCTTACCAAAAAGACACTCCTTGTTATGATGCTATGCCCTCTGGTCATCTTACGACCGCTATGGCAGCGATAACTGTATTGGCAGAGAATTATAAGGATTATAAGTGGATAAAACCTGTGAGTTATACGGCTCTTGCGCTGATGTCCTTTGAGATGATGCAGAGTAAGGTGCATTGGGCTTCAGATTATCCTTTAGCTATCTTTATGGGATACTTGATAGGAAAGAATATCGCTAAAACACGTATCTATGAATCGGACTACCGAAAGATGACCACCCAAAAATACCAATGGCGTTTTTCTAGTTCTACTTCTTGGGAGGGAACTCAACTTTATGGAGTAACTCTAACATGGTAAACTGTTGAAAAATAAAATTTCACGGAATTATAAAAAGCATTAATTTTGCACCCGCAAATTTGTAGATTAAATTTATTAATTAATGAAGAAGTATTTATTACCTTTATTAGTAGTTGCTCTTACGGCAACCCATTGTACAAAGGAAGGTGAAAAAGTGGTTGTACAAGAGAAAGTTACTCATGGTAGCACTATCCTTTCAGGTAACGGAACTCCGAGCACTTCTCAAGGAGAAAAGGGAGATTATTATTTAGACCTTAAGACTGCCAATCTCTATGGTCCTAAAACAACAGACTGGGGTAGCCCTGTACTGAATCTTAAGGGAATTGCTGGAAAAGATGGAAAAGACGGGCAGAATGGACAGCCTGGGACTAATGGAAAAGATGCTCCAGTTCCTCATATAAAAGATGGTTATTGGTATGTGGGAGATCAATCTACTGGTATAAAGGCACAAGGAGAGAAAGGACAGGAGGGGCGCCCAGGTCGTGATGGACAACCAGGAGCCAAAGGAAATGATGGGCAAAATGGACAGCCTGGGACTAATGGAAAAGATGCTCCAGTTCCTCATATAAAAGATGGTTATTGGTATGTGGGAGACCAACCTACTGGTATAAAGGCACAAGGAGAGAAAGGACAGGAGGGGCGCCCAGGTCGTGATGGACAACCGGGGCAACCAGGTACTAATGGACGTGATGGACAACCAGGGCAGGATGGATCTAAGATATTAGCCGGGGACCGTGCTCCTCAAGCTACTGATGGGGCGGTAGGAGATTATTTTATAGATAAAGCCGCTAAGATATTCTATGGACCCAAAACGACCTCAGGATGGCCTTCTACAGGGATTTCTTTGGTAGCTAACCAAGTTACTACAGCAGATTATGAACTTAGCAATAATGGAAAAACTTTGGTAAAATGGCTCAATGAAAAGACCCGTGTGATTGATATGAATACTGATCCTAAACTTAAAAATGTAGAGAAAATAGAGGCTAATGCTTTTAATGCTCAAACGAATAATTTGACATACCAACTTACAACAATTATCATAGGGGAACGTGTTCGAGAAATAGGAATGTATGCCTTTAGCCTTTGTAGGAAATTAAAGGAAGTAGAGTTTCCAGAAGGGATTACCAAAATTAATAGTGGTACTTTTGCAGAATGTTATAACTTATTCTCTATTACCCTTCCCGAGAGTCTTATAGAAATAGGTAATGGGGCTTTTTCTAGTTGTATCAAGCTCCCTACTATCATTTTTCCTAAAAAAGTTAATAAAATAGGGAATAATGCTTTCAAAAATTGTCCTAACTTACATTCAATTATTTTAGAGAATAGAACAGCTTTTGAGATTAAGCCTTTACAATTTGGGAATTCAGATACCTTACAAAATATCTTTGTTCCTAAAGGTACTGAAACTGCTTATAAAAATTCTATAGCAGATGCTAATTACAAAGCTAAAGTAAAAGGAATAGGAATATAGAACATAAGTTTTATAAAGTTTTAAATAGAAGAGGCTGTCTGAAAAACTTTCGGACAGCCTCTCTTACTATTTAAAAAATCCAAAAAAATGAAAAAGATTTACTCTTGCATACCTGCTTGTATGGCAGTGATAAGTACAGTATTGTAAATATCGGGTACAGTAGCCCCGCGGCTAAGGTCGTTTACAGGTTTTTTCAATCCTTGCAACATAGGTCCTATAGCAATAGAGTGTGTTTCTCTTTGTACGGCTTTGTAAGTGATATTTCCTGCGTTAAGGTCAGGGAAGATAAGTACAGTAGCTTGGCCAGCAACAGGTGAATCTGGCATCTTTTGTTTGGCAACGGTAGCATCTACTGCAGCATCGTATTGGATAGGGCCTTCTACGAGTAGGTCAGGGCGTTGTGCCTTTACCATTTCGGTGGCTTCACGGACTTTATCTACTTCTTCACCACTTCCTGAAGTACCAGAGGAATAGGATAGAAGGGCTACTTTAGGCTCTATACCGAAAGCCTTGGCGGAGTCAGCAGAGGTGATAGCGATTTCGGCTAATTGTTCCGCAGTAGGTTTAGGGACTACTGCACAGTCACCATAAACCAATACACGATCTGGTAAAATCATGAAAAATACAGAAGAGACTGTTTTTACGCCTTTCTTAGTCTTTACAAATTGTAAAGAAGGGCGAATAGTATGTGCGGTAGAGTTCACTGCACCGGAGACCATTCCGTCGGCTTCTCCCATGAATACCATCATAGTACCATAGTAGGAAGCATCAAGCATAAGTTCTTTAGCTTGTTCCTCTGTCATCCCTTTTTCCTTACGGATTTCATATAATTTTTTCCAATAGGACTCATAGTTAGGACTGTGTTTAGGAGAAACGATTTTGATACGGTTGGTATCCCATTTAAGTCCTAATTCTTTTACATGAGCGAGTACTTTGTCTTCATCTCCCAAAATAGTGAGAGTGGCGAGCCCATCTTGGGCAAGTTCAGCAGCGGCGCGGAGGATTCTCGCTTCCTCTCCTTCGGGAAGGACAATATGTTTTTGTAGCTTCCTAGCTGTTTCTACCATGTAATTTTGAAACTTCCTTGAAGCCTCTGAGGTTACATCTGTTTTGTTCATTTGGATAGTATTTTATTAAACTTTTTACTCCACAAAGTTACGAATTATATTTTGAAAAGGGTATCTTTTTCAAAGATTTTTAAATAAAGAAGAGGCTGTCCAAAAAAGGACAGCCTCTTTCTATATAGTGAAAATTTTATTTATCCTCGAGAAGTTTTATTTTTCTTAGCTTTAGAACCTACGCGGCTCATAGCACAACGGAATCCTATATAATCGGTGGCACTATACTGAGGTAAGAATCTACGTTGTGCGGGGTCAATCCAATAAGCACGGTCTCTCCAAGAACCACCTTTGATTACGCGTGCTTCATCATCAATAAGGGTAGTACGGTCATTGGAGGGGTCATATCTCTTTATAATTCCTCCATGTCCATCACTTAAAATCTTTTGATCAGGAGAGTTATACATAGTACGTGAAACGTTTGCTCTTTGGCTTGCATTAAGAGAATCTAAGCTACGTTCTCCTTTTTCAAGGGTAAGTTTCACATAATCTTTACTAGAAGCCCTATCTCCGTCGCGATAATTACGATTATCTGCATTCTGGAAGTTATAACGCAAGTAGGTCTCATTACCGTCAACAGGTACTTTAGCCAGTTGTCCTGGTAGGTTTCTCGCTACAATGCGTCCATTACTAAGAGTGTCATAAGTAATAGTTTGTGCATCTACCACTACGAGTTTTCCATCTTCACCTATCTTGTTTTTCATATAGACATTACCACGATAGTAGTTAAAGTCACTCATCTCGTCATCCACACGGGGACGATACACATCAGCTACCCATTCTGCCACATTTCCAGCCATATCATAGAGTCCGAAATCATTAGCAGGGAATGTTTTTACAGCAGTGGTGATATCACCTTTATCATCAGACCATCCAGCAAGTCCCCCGTAATCACCTTGTCCTTGTTTGAAGTTAGCTAACTGATCACCCATTACAGCACGTTTCCCCGTACGGGTATAGCGACCTGCCCAAGGATATTTTTTACGACCACGAATACTGTTATATTCACGGATACCACTTAAGGACTTAGCCGCATATTCCCATTCTGCTTCTGTAGGGAGTCGGTATTCAGGGAGCAATATACCTGAAGTTTGCTTTGCATAAGTAGTATTTCCTTCCTTGTCGGTAGCTTTCTTACCAGCAAATTCGGTTACTTTTCTACCATAGGAGTTTTCAGGAGTATTAAGGTAAGTGTCTGTGCTGAAGGTACTTTCAGCATCTACTTGGTAGCGAGATCCTTGTTGAATAAAACCATCTTTTTCAAGAATGGCTTCGTTTACACGGTTGGTACGCCAAGAACTGAATTGTGTTGCCTGTACCCAGTTCACTCCTACTACAGGATAATCGGCATAAGCAGGATGGCGAAGGTATTCGCTTACCATAGTTTCATTAGCACTTAGAGGGCTTCTCCATACTAAAGTATCAGGGAGAGCTCCTAAGTAAATATTCTTATAGTGACCTTCTTTGTCTTCAGGAGGAAATACTCGTTTAAGCCAATCAAGATACTCCATATACATCTTATTGGTAACTTCAGTTTCGTCCATATAGAAAGACTGTATGTGCTGTTGGCTTGGGGTATTATTCCAATCATGCATCACATCATCTTGTACTTTACCCATAGTGAAAGTACCTCCTTCAATGAATACCAATCCAGGACCTGTTACCTGTTCTTTAAAGTCAGTATTATATTGGAAACCACCTTCTTTAGAGTTGATTTTCCATCCGGTAGCACTGGAAGTATTCTTGTCTGTACCTTTCTTTCCACAACCTACTAGAAATGTTGCTACTAAGAGAGTGGCTAACATAGGTTTTTTAAAACTTCGTATATCCATTTCTAAATAAAATTTTCTAATTGTTCAATTTTGGCGCAAGTTACTACTTTTTTTTGATACAAAAAGTTTTTTTTAATTTTTTTTTCATTTGTTGATAACTTCTTTTTAAGTAGTCTTTTTTTTTGACAAACAATAATTTATGAAGAAATGTAAAATAAACAGCATAGAGATATTCTGTTTATATTAACACGAATTAACTTTTTATAACAAATTTTGAAATGTTAATTTTTCTTTTTTTAGGAAAAAAACAACTTTTTTCTTTAAAAATCTTTGCACCAAAAGGAGAAAATTAATTTTTTTCGGTAGTTCTTTTTTCTTCAGGAGGGTATTGTTTTAGGATTTCAGAAACAAACTTATGTATTTGTTCATCTTTATTGGCTCTTTCAGAGAGAATTCCTGCTCCTTTTCCTTGCCAGATAAGGTCTTTTTTCTTACCATCAATGATGTCAATAAGGAGCACACCTTCAGTAACAGCAGGTGATACTTGTACAGAATTCCCCCATACAGGTCCCCACCCCCATCCGATGCCTACACTTTGGTAGAGGTCTTGGCGTTCTCTTTCTCGAGTGAAGAAATTGATAAAGATATCTGGGTTCTCAGAAAGTGTATAGCCTTTTTTAATCATTTCAGCTTCAATACTTCTTAAGATACGTTTCTTATCCAAATCAGATATTTCAGCTTTATCGATTCCCTCTTTCAGGAAAGCAAAAGTTTTGTATTGGGGGAAGGAAGCCCTACTATCATAATCAGAACTTACCTGAACTCCTGCACAGGAGAAGAGAAGGAGGCTTATTAAGGTAATGCTTAAAATAGATTTCATTTTACAAAAATTTAGTTCCTCTAATAGCAACAAAAAACATACCAAAAGAGTTGTTTGTCAAAAAATGTTAATAATTATTTTATATAAAAAAGAAGCTTTCTGAATACTTCAGAAAGCCTCTCATAAATTTATGGGAAAAATACTATTTTATTTTGTTAGCATACTTATCATAATAGAAAACAGGAAGTGCTTTGCCATTGAACTTGAGTTGTTTTAGTTCTTTTTCGAACTCACTTGCCTTTCCTACAATGATAAATCGTAAGTTATTATATTTGATGTATTTGTTAGCGACACGCTTCACATCAGCAATTGTTACAGCCTCTATATTCTTGATATAGTTACTGTAGAAGTCAGCAGGGAGCTTCTGTGTTTCTCTTGTTACCGCTAAGTTAGCAATAGTGGAGGGGTATTGGGTGGACATAACAAAACGTCCGACTAATTGTCCTTTTACTTCTTCGAGTTTTTGAGCGGTAACATCCTCATTCTGAATACGTTTGATTTCTTTGAGGATCTCTACTACGGATTTAGCAGCGACTTCATTACGAACTCTTACTGAGACAAAGAAATTAGCTAAAGTGAATCGGTTAGTACCCATATAAGAGCGTGCTCCATAAGTATATCCATGCTGTTCACGTAAATTTATGTTAATATAACTACCATAGTCTCCTCCAAGAATATAGTTCATTACTTTTACAGCGAAGAAATCCTTATCACTCATTTTAAGAGGATAGAGGTTAAAGGCGCTAATTTCAGTTTGTACGGCACTGGGGACATCTACCAAGTTCACCTGAGTGTATTGTACATTATTAGGAGTAGGAGTAGTCATCTGCAAGGACTTAGCAGGAAGCCAATCGTGGAAATTTTTTATCACCAATTTTTCTACTTCATCTGTATTAACATCACCAACGACAACCATATAAGCACTCGAAGGAGAGAAATATGTTTTATAGAAGTTAGTAATATCTTTTAGAGTGATACTCTTAAGAGATTTCTCAGTGTAGAAACTTCCATAAGGATGTTTTTTACCATAAGTGAGAGCACTATTAAGGCGATAAATAATGCTTTGAGCACTATTTTCCTCTGCTTTTAGGGAAGCAATTGCTTTATCACGAGCCTTGTCTAATTCTGCTTGAGTAAAATTTGGATGGATAGCAGCATCTGCAAAGAGTTCCAATACACGAGGGAAATAGCGGGTTAGAGAATAAGTAGATCCTCCATCCATAGAGATATATACAGTGGCCCCTAAGCGATCGGTTTCCTCTACAAAGGCTTCCTTAGAAATATTCTTACTTCCTCCTCCCATAAGTTCAGAGGTAAGGTAGTACATACCTGGCTTGTTAGTTTCATCAATAGGAGGTCTGTCCAAGGTAAGACTTACAGAAACACGAGGAAGTTTGTGATCTTCCACTATCATAAGAGTAAGTCCATTAGGAAGTTTCTTGATATAAGGATCCCCTAAGTTGAAGGTAGGCATCTGAGTAGGTTCAGGCATTTTGTCACGGTCAATTTGAGCAGACAAAAGGAAAGGAATAAGCAAAGAAATGCTTGCTATAAGTATTTTTTTCATGGATATTATTTTTTAGTTTGACTTTTCTCAGGGAGATAATCGATCTCCAAACGTTGGTTAGGATTAAGATATTTCTGAGCCACGCGGCGAATATCTTCACGAGTTACTTTACGATATAAATCTAGCTCTTTATTGATAAGATTGGTATCTTTAAAAAAGGTATAATCTATAGCTAAAGAATAAGCAATACCTTGTACATTGGAGTTAGTAGCTATAAAGTTTGTCTCAAATTGGTTAAGGAGTTTTTCGTATTCCTTTTCTGAGATAAGTTCTGTTTGTAAGCGTTTGATTTCGTCATCCATGTCTTTGGTAAGTTGTTCCAAAGGAGCGTTCTGAGCTACAGCGGCAATCATTAGAATACCAATATCCTCATAATTGCAAGTATAGGAGATAAATTGGAGAACTTCTTTCTTTTCTTCTACCATTTTTTTATAGAGGCGAGC
The DNA here is from genome assembly GCF_035282625.1 of Capnocytophaga sp. G2. NCBI lineage: Bacteria > Pseudomonadati > Bacteroidota > Flavobacteriia > Flavobacteriales > Flavobacteriaceae > Capnocytophaga > Capnocytophaga sp. G2. The sequence goes on from NZ_JAYKBU010000012.1 coordinate 13,742, forward strand.
ACTTTCTCCATTGGCGAGGAGGGCTTGGATAAAATCCATTACACGAGCATCCTGTTCAGTCATTTTAGGGGTACGCCAAGCTAATACTTTCGCAGGGGCAGTGATATTCGCATCATAATCGGTTACCTTTTTAGTCTGAGTGATGGGAGCATCCATAGGATAGTTACGCACAGGTTTCTCTACATGGTTCTGAATAGGAGCAAAATAGGTTTCTATCCAGTGTTTAGCTTGTTCTTTTTGGAAATCTCCAGCTACAACTAATACAGCATTGTTAGGGTTGTAATAGCGTTGGTTATAACGGATAAAATCATCTAACTTTGCAGAATTTAAATCCTCCATACTACCAATGGTAGGATGCTTATAGGGATGCTTATCAAAGAGGTGATTTTGTACTACAGGCATATAGATAATCTTCCCATAGGGTACATTGTCAGTGCCTTCACGTTTTTCTTCTTTCACTACTTCTTTTTGAGTATTTACCCCTATTTGGTTGATGACAGGATGTAGTAAGCGTTCAGATTCCATCCATAGGGCAAGTTGTAGATTATTGGAAGGAAGGGTCTCATAATAGTAGGTTTTGTCCACATCGGTAAAGGCATTGTTATCTCCTCCATGGGCGGAGACAATATCAAACCATTTGCTTCGTGGAATGTTTTTTGTTCCTTCAAAAAGAAGATGCTCGAAGAAGTGAGCAAAACCAGACTTTCCTGGTAGGTCGTCCTTAGCTCCCACATGATACATTACAGTAGTGGTGACCACTGGAGCAGAGTTGTCTTGATGTAAGATTACATGTAACCCATTGGGTAGATTGTATTCTTCAAAATTGATTTTTTGTGCTATAGTTACTCCTGTGGAGAGTAGTATTGCATTGAGTGTTATAAAATATTTTTTCATAAATGAAAGTGATAAAAAGTTACTGCAAAAGTAGGTTTTTTTCTTGATAAAAAGAACTTTTTTTCAAAAAAATTCTATATAATTATTGTATAGTAAAAATAAAAAAGGTCGCCCAACTGGGCGACCTTTTTTATTTCAGAACTCAAAATTATTTTATCAAATTGATTTCAACACGTCTGTTAAGTTCTCTACCTTTCTTAGTTTTGTTAGAAGCGATTGGTTTGTCTTGTCCGTAGCCTACGGATTCTAAACGATTAGCATCTATACCCCCTTGGATTAAGTATACCTTAACAGCATAGGCTCTGTTTTGAGAAAGTACTTGGTTCTTAGCTTTCTTACCAGTGCTATCAGTGTGCCCTTCTATACGGAAACGACTCTTAGGGAATTTGTTAAGAACACTAATAATTTGGTTCAATACATCAGCAGATTGGAACTTAATAGTAGCCTTACCAGTGTCAAACAAGATAGTCTTAGCATATTGGTTCAAGCGTTTTTGGTCATCATCGTTAGGTTCGGGACAACCATTGTTGCTTGCAGGACCAGCTTCGTTAGGACATTGGTCATCTTTGTCAAGTACACCGTCGCCATCGGTATCAGGCCAAGGACATCCACCGTTTTCAGCAGGACCAGCTACATCTGGACATTTGTCATCTTTATCAGGAACGCCATCACCATCAGTATCAGGACATCCGTTGAATTCTTTAAGACCAGGTACATCTGGACAAGCATCGTCCTTATCAGGAATACCATCCCCATCGGTATCAGGACATCCGTTGAATTCTTTAAGACCTTTCACTTCAGGACAAGCATCGTCTTTGTCAGGAATACCATCTCCATCGGTATCAGGACATCCGTTGAATTCTTTAAGACCTTTCACTTCAGGACAAGCATCCTTGTTATCAGGAATACCATCCTTATCAGTATCTTTGGCACCGAATTTGATAACGATACCAGCAGAATGTTGGAAGTAGTCAGTACCATCTTGTTGGAATCCGTGGTGGTAACCTGTTTGAAGGTTTACACCAAGATGTTCAGTGAACCAGAAGTTAATACCACCTCCAGCAAGAAGCTTAAGACCTCCGTCCTTGTCAGAAAAGTCACTTTCATAAGAGAAATAACCTCCACCTACTTTGATGTAAGGGTCAAACCAACCAGATTCAGTAGTGAAAAGTCTTCTAAGAGCATACTTAGCTTGTAGGTTAGCAGCCCAGAAGGATTTATCCTCACTTACTCCGTTAAATCCAGTTTTGATTTTGTTTAAGGAACCATCAATCTCAGCAGAAAATCCAGCACCAATGTAGCGAGCTACAGAAAGCTTAGAAATTGCAGGAAGGATGTTTAAGTCATTAGTACCTCCCCAATCTTTAAGAAAATCCCCAAATTCGTGAGGAGAACGAATATCAACAGAATTCACTCCAAACCCTATTGACCATTTGTTGTTTTCATCTTGCGCTTGCACTGAACTTACTGCAGAGATCAATGCTAAGGACGCTAATGAAATTTTAATTCTTTTCATACGTTTGAAATTTAATTTATATTTATAATCTTTTTAAAATTCGGGGCTAAGATACAATTTTTTTTGCTTTATACAAAATAAAAATCAAAACAAGTAAAAATTTAACAATTTAGAAACTCTTATTCTGATTTTTTAATATAAAACTCTACTTCTTTTAAAAATAATAAAGCTACTCTCTTTTCCTTAGAGAGGAACTTAAAAGAAAGTGCAAAGATATAGAAATATTTGCAATAATGAAAGGTAAAATAAATTTTTTTTTAAAGATAATACGTCATATTTGTAAGTGTTTGATTATTATGTAATTATATATTTGTAGTGTTTTTTGAGTAGTAGAAAAAATTATGAAAAATATAAATTTGTATACTTATAAAAAAAGATGTACTTTTGCGAGAAATTCTGTTAATTATTCATTTGCATGAAATTATCCCCTCTTGTAGAAAAACAATATACCAAGGAACAACTTTCGGCAAGCAGAGCACAGCGCTTAGCTCATGAACTTGCCTTTGCTCCTGTAGCCTTTCAGGTATCTCGGCTCATGGTGAAGTTTGGCATCTTAAAAGCCTTATCAGAACATACCGAAGGACTGACACAACAGGAACTCGCTCAACAAACACAGCTAAGTGGCTATGCCATACAGGTACTGTTGGAAGCATCCCTTTCTATAGGAACGGTAATTGTACAAGAAGATAAGTTCTTCCTTACTAAGGCAGGTTGGTTTCTTTTGAAGGATGAGGCAGTACGTATCAATATGGAATTCATTCATCAGGTATGTTATCAAGGGCTTTTCTATATGGAGGAAACCCTGCTGACAGGTAAGCCAGAAGGCTTAAAGGTATTTGGCGATTGGGATACTATTTACGAAGGACTTTCTCAGCTTCCGCAGGAAGCTAAGGAAAAGTGGTTTGCCTTTGACCATTATTACTCCGATAACTCTTTTAAGGAGGCATTAAAAATTGTTTTTTCTACTCCTGTTAAAAAGCTATTGGATGTGGGAGGGAATACCGGACGCTGGGCTCTTCAGTGTGTAGGGTATAACCCTGAAGTAGAGGTTACTATTATGGATTTACCTCAACAGCTTTCCCTTATGCGTGTAGCGACAAAAGGTAAAAAAGGAGCAGAGCGCATTAAGGAATACCCTGCTAATCTGTTAGATAAGAAAGAGGTTTTTCCCAAAGGATTTGAGGTGATATGGATGAGCCAATTTCTGGATTGTTTCTCCCCGGATGAAGCTACTAATATTCTTGAGCGTGCCTGCCATGCTATGACCGAGGATACTCGGTTATATATACTGGAGAGCTATTGGGATAGGCAACAGCATGAAACCGGAGCATACTGCCTTACTCAAATTAGCCTCTATTTCTCCGTAATGGCAAATGGAAATAGTAAGATGTACTATTCACAAGATATGATAGAATGTATAGAAAAAGCCGGTTTGAAAGTAGAGAAAATATATGACCACTTAGGAAAGGGGCATAGTATCTTTGTTTGTAAAAAGAACTAAAAATAATATTCAGGGACAGGAAAGGGGGATACTTGTTTGAAGTGTCCCCCTTTCTTGACTGAGGACTTTAGCTTATCTTTTCTCTTTTATAGGTATTAATATTCAGAAGTCTATAAATAGGAGAGAAATTTAGCATAATAGTAACAATTAGAACAATAGAAATTGCTCCTAATACGGAAGCTATAATATCATTGGAGATTACCTTAAATTCCCCTAAAATAGCTACAATAAGCACGAATAACAAGCGTACTCGCTTATCAGTTTTCCCTATATTCCTGTCCATAAGAAAAGCTGTTTTTATTTGAAAGGCAAAGATATGAAAAAACTTTATATAAAAAAATTATTCCTCCCAATCTATAGAAAGAATTTCTCCTGAGAGGGCAAATTGTACAGAGATGACTTCCTCTTCTTCGACATCTTCTCCATAATAAGGTGCAAAGTACATATCTACATCAGCCTCTTCCTCTTTGGGATACCAAAAATCAATAATATCTAACTCTAATTCACCAACGAAAGTTTCGATATCACAAGGAGTCTTTTTTGTTTTTTCCTTAAAGTGATTGAAATAGTCTGGGTGCTCTTTCAGATATTGTATAAGGGCTTTTCGTGCTTGCTCTTCTCTCTTGGGTAGGTTCTTTATAAAAGATTCAAAAGCATCTAAGCGCTCTTTTAAGAGGTTATCTCCTTTGTAAAACCAGAAAGATACCCAGATAATACTGTCTTTGTAAGGAATCTCTTGTTCCCAAAGAACATCATAAGAATCATCTTGGCTTACACCTTCCACAGAGCAAGTGTCTAAGGTACCGAAATAGGGGTGTATCAGTTTTGTTGTCATAGGATTACGTATTAGTTCATATCGCTATACCCCACCGCTTCCCCTATGAGAGTGGTGGAGGTACAATTGGTTATTTTTACATTGACAAAATCGCCTACCTTATATTGTTCCTTCGGGAATACGACCACTGTATTCTGGGTGTTGCGCCCCATCCACTCTTGGTCGGATTTCTTGGAATTGCCCTCTATGAGCACCTCTACGGTTTTGCCCACTTGGGCTTGGGTACGGTAGTGGCTGTGTTTTTGTTGGAGGTCAATAATTTCTGCAAGGCGACGTTTTTTTACTTCTTCGGGTACATCGTCCAGGATTTTACGGGCTGCCAAGGTGCCAGGGCGTTCGGAGTAGGCAAACATAAATCCAAAATCATATTTGACATACTCCATCAGGGAAAGAGTATCTTGATGATCTTCTTCGGTCTCGGTGGGAAATCCAGTAATCATATCCTGAGAGATAGCACAATCAGGAATGCGCTCACGAATTCCATCAATAAGAGCAAAATATTCCTCACGAGTATGTAAGCGGTTCATTGCCTTGAGAATACGATTGCTGCCACTCTGTACAGGTAGGTGTATATACTTACAGATATTGTGATGCTTTGCCATAGTATCAATTACGTCCAAAGTCATATCTTGAGGATTGGAAGTGGAAAAGCGGATACGCATTTTGGGAAATTCAGAAGCAACTATATCCAAGAGTTTAGCAAAATTCACAGCAGTAACTTTTTGGATGTCAGAAGCCTTTTCAAAATCTTTCTTTAGTCCACCCCCATACCATAGGTAGCTATCCACATTTTGTCCAAGCAAAGTAATTTCTTTATAACCACGCTGTTGTAATTCAGCTATTTCATTAATGATTGAATGAGGGTCTCGGCTACGCTCTCTACCACGGGTAAAAGGAACAATACAGAAAGTACACATATTATCACAACCCCTAGTAATGGAGACAAAAGCGGTTACTCCATTGCTATTGAGGCGAATAGGGGAAATGTCTGCATACGTTTCATCCTTAGAGAGCTGCACATTTACTGCATCACGACCATTGTCTACTTCTGTCAGGAGGTTAGGTAAATCCTTATAAGCGTCAGGTCCTACTACTAAGTCCACAATATGTTCCTCTTCCAAGAACTTATGTTTGAGTCGTTCAGCCATGCATCCTAGTACTCCAACCCTCATAGCAGGCTTATGTCGTTTTACAGTATTGAACTGCTCAAGGCGCTTACGGATGGTTTGTTCTGCTTTCTCCCTGACCGAACAGGTATTAATCAGTATTAAATCCGCTTCATGGAGCTTATCAGTAGTATTGAACCCTTCCTTGTGAAGAATAGAGGCAACGATTTCACTATCAGAGAAATTCATCTGACAGCCATAGCTTTCTATATAGAGCTTACGTGTATTTTTAGTATCGCTTTCAAGGGTAAGGGGAGCACCCTGCCGTGTTTCATCGATTACTTTTTCCATCAATCAGTCATTGTTTAAGGGTGCAAAAATAAGTTTTTTTTCGTTTAAAAATGAGTTTTTGGTTTGCTTTTTTCTTATATATTCTTTGTCCTTTGTCTCAATGGGTTTCTTAAGTTTAAGGCAGCATAAAATAGTAAGATAATATAAGAATTTGTACCGATCTCTACCGCGTATGTAAAATTCTCGTCAGCTAATAGGAGAGGATAATTTCTCATAATGAATTAATCTTTGAAAAGATCTCTTTCTATATCCTCCATTTCAATGATGTCCAAAGCTTCCTGTAGGGTAGGGCAGGCGACAAGTTCCTCAGGAAAGGTATCAGGGTCATAAAGAGGGGAGACCACTACAAAGGAGTGTTCTGTTTCGCTCCGGAACATTTCACTGAGGTAGAAAAGAGCATCAAGTTCTTCTTCTTCCAAGTGTTCTACCTCACTGAGGTTGATAACGATGTGGTAAGGACGCAAGGTAGGATCCTTTAGTAGGAGGTTGGCAGTTTCCAAGTTAATCTCCTCTCCACTAAGGCGAATGGTAGCGATAAGGTCTTTTTTGTGGATATGCATAAAAGTATATTTATTTGTTACCAATAATTCTGAGAATATCTCCAAACACACCGCGAGCAGTAACGGCAGCACCAGCACCTGCTCCTTGTATTACAATGGGGTTTTCTCCATAGGATTCAGTATAGATTTCAAAGATAGAATCGGCTCCTTTGACCTGCCCTAAGGCGCTGTTTTCGGGAACAGAAACCAACTGTACATTAAGGTGAGCTGTTTGGGTCTGTGAAAGATCTCCATGAAGATCTCCAACATAACGTAAGACAGTACCTTTGGGAGCATTGTCCTTAATTTTTTGATAGATAGGGTCAAATTCCTGTAAGCGAGAGAGGAACTCCTCACGACTTCCTGAGCGAAGTGTCTCAGGGATAAGATTCTCAATAGAGACCTCAGAGAATTCATTCTCCAAATCCAATTCACGAGCTAAAATCAAAAGCTTACGACCGACATCGTTACCACAGAGGTCTTCCCGAGGATCAGGTTCAGTATAACCACTGTCAATAGCTCTTTGGAGAATCTGGCTAAAAGGAGCATTACTTGCAGAATAGGTATTGAACAGGAAACTTAAAGTACCAGAGAAAATACCTTTTATACGGGTGATATTCTCTCCAGAATGATGAAGGAGCTTAATGGTATCAATAAGAGGTAACCCAGCGCCCACATTAGTTTCATATAGGTACTGTTTCTTGTATTGGGCAAGGGTTTCTCGTAGCTTTTTATAGAAAGTGTAATCAATAGTATTTGCAATTTTGTTGGCAGAGACTAAATCAAAGCCATTTTTCACTAAGGATAGATAGTGCTCCACGAATGTTTTGCTGGCAGTTACATCAATGGCAATAAGGTTTTCTAAATGATGTTGCTGAACCAAAGTGATGAATTGATTGAAAGCATACGGGTGTGCTTGTTCTGTGAAAAAGGCGTATTGCTTTGGAGTTATTCCTCTGTGATTAAATAAGAGCTCCTTGGAGCTGGCTATAGCAATGATTTGTAGATTGATATTTCTACGCTTGAGGATATCGGTACGCGCCTCAAATATCTGTTCAATAAGAGTATTCCCTACTGTTCCACGTCCGAAAATAGCTAAATTAATGCGTTTGGAGATTTCAAAGATTTCTCCGTGAATGACATTTACCGCTTTAGGTAAGTCCTTCTTGTAAATAACTACACTTACATTTTTCCCCGTAGCAGAATTATTAATCAAAAGAGGGGTTATTTGGTTGCGAATGAGAGCATTATAAGGTTTGTCAAAATCGGCTAAGTTCTGTCCTACAATGGAAATAACTCCTACATCTTCCACCACACGAACCTTACTAACATCCTGGTTATATACATCGGTCTCGAACTCTTTTTCAAGAGCTTGTTTTGCTTTTTGTGCCTCCTTATTGGCAACTAAAAAACCAATACCTCGCTCAGAAGAACCTTGAGAGATAATGCTTACACTAATTTTTGCTTCGGCAAGAGAGCGGAAGATACGAGCATCTACCCCTACCTTACCCAGGAGTCCTCGTCCTTCTAAGATCACCAAGGCATAATCTTCCAATACGGAAATAGCGCGAATTCCCCCTGTGGAAGTGCCCTCCTCGCAAATAAGGGTTCCTTGTTCCTGAGCTTTAAAGGTATTGAGAATACGCAGGGGAATCTTCTTCTCTAGGAGAGGAATGATGGTTTTGGCATGTAGGATTGAGGTGCCAAAGTTAGCCAATTCATTAGCTTCCTCAAAGGAGAGTTGTTGGATAATTTTAGCATCAGGAACCAATTCAGGATTAGCCGTGAAGATACCATCCACATGGGTATAGTTCTGTAGCTCCTCAGCATCCAAAAAATTAGCAAGTAGGGAAGCAGAATAATTACTACCATTACGTCCAAGAGTCGTAGTCTGACCATGTACATTGGCAGCAATAAAACCAGTTACTATAGGCACTACCTCTGAGGAGATTTGAGTGAAATACTGGATGGTATTCCTACGGGAGGTGTCCTCAATGAGTTGGGCATTGCCAAAGAAGCTATCGGTAGTATAGAAATACCTACTATCTACAAACTCTGCCTTAATACCTTGCTTTGTAAGGAGGTGGGTGATGAACTTAGCGGAAAGGACTTCACCTTGTGCTAAAGTATTATCTTTTATTTTCTCATTATAATCCCCAAGAAGGAAAACACCGTCAAAGATCTTTTGGAGAATAGAAAATTCCTCAGAGAAGTCAATATCCTCCCCAGCAGTCTGGTACTCTTTGAAAGCTTGAAAATCAGCAGATATGTCCCCTCCTTGGCTTGCTTTTTCTAGCATAGCCTCTAACTGGTCGGTAGCTTTATCACGTGCAGAAACAACCACTGCAATAGGTTGTCTTTGACCTACTTTTCCAGTGATGATAGAGAGTACAGTTCTGAGCCCTTCTCCATTAGCGAGGGATTTTCCTCCGAATTTGAGTATTTGCATAAACTTAGTTTTTCAGGATTATAAAGTGATAATAAAGTTTTATGTTTTTTTACTTTGTTTAAAGGTGCAAATATACAAAATTCTTTCATTTGCAAATAAAAAAGAAATAAATTTTTAGATAATAAATTTTTACAGATATTTTTTAGTTACTTGTTTATTTTCATTTTTTACTCAGCAAAAGTACAACATTTTAAAAGTGTTGTCAAGGAAAATAGTGATGAGAAGTGTCCATACCCTTAAAAAGGTATTATTTGGTAGGGGTAATTTCGTAATTCTTCTCTTTGAAAGCTTTTATGAGTCTTTGTACATGAGCGGATCCATTTGTTTCCACTGTAACAAGTACTTCTATATCACGGAATCTGGAAAGATTTTTGAATTGGTTATGAGCCAGTTTTACTATATTGGCACCTTCTTGGGCAATAATTTGAGTAATTTTGGTCAATTCACCAGGTCTGTCCTGAATACCTACGGAGAAGTTAAAGATTCTATCTCGGCTAACAAGTCCTTTGTTAATCATGGAAGAAATCATAAGCACATCTATATTACCACCGCTTACTACAGGGACTACTTTTTTATTTTTTTGATGTAATTTTTTAAGAGCTGCTACGGGTAAAATACCGGAATTTTCAGCAATGATTTTATGTTTTTCCACCAATAGGAGAAAGGCTTCCATCAACTCATAATCGGATATGGTAATAATCTCATCAATATATTCTTTGATATATTCAAAATTAATATCTCCAATTCTTTTTACAGCAGTACCATCAGCGATGGTATTGGCTTCAGGGAGCTCTACTACTTTATTTTCTTTAATTGCCTCTAAGGCAGAAGCTGCTCCACTAGGTTCCACCCCTATGATTCGGATAGAGGGTTTTATGAGTTTAGCAGCACAAGCTATACCAGAGATAAGCCCCCCTCCTCCTATGGGCACTAGGATAATATCAGTATCAGGAGCCTCTTCTAAGATTTCTAAGGCAATAGTTCCCTGCCCCTCTAATACATCTTCATCATTAAAAGGATGTACAAAAACATAGCCCTTTTGTGCTTCTAATTCTTTGGCTTTTTTATAAGCATCATCATAGACATCTCCGTATAGGACTACTTCAGCGCCATATTTTTTGGTAGATTCTACCTTTATAAGGGGAGTGGTTTGAGGCATAACGATAACAGCCTTTATACCTAGTTCTTTAGCAGCATAAGCTACTCCTTGTGCATGATTTCCTGCAGAAGAAGCGATGACCCCTCTTTTTTTCTCCTCTGGAGTAAGTTTTAGAATTTTGTTGTAGGCACCTCGTATTTTGAAAGAGCCTGTTTTTTGTAGATTCTCAGGCTTTATGAATACTTTATTTCCGGATTCTTCCGAAAAAATAGGACTGTAAATGAGCTTGGTGTTCAAAAGAACTTGTGACAAATGTTCTCTTGCAGAGATGAAATCTTCTAAAGTATGCATATATGAATTTTTAAAAGTATTTTTACAAAAAAGATAGGAAAAAACCCTTGCAAAGATACGAAAAATAATGATTAATTATTGATAATTAATCATTTTATATAAGAAGAATTAGATTTTTAAAAAAAGCATTTTTAAAAGATATTCATTGGTTTTTTTGTAGATATTTTTACTTCAAAATTGGATTTAAATAGTTATTAAAATAGTTAGAAAATAATTGTTAAGGAGTGTAATTTGTTCAGATATGAGTAATCAGTGGGAAATCCAAAATAAAATAATAAAAAAAAGACTATAAATAGAGGGAGCTTTCATCAAATAATTCCAAAGTGTAAGAGGTCATTTTTGTGAATTTTTCAAGAATATTTTTAACCCATTCTTGTTATTGAAATGTATTATTGTGATTTTCTTAAAAGTTCTTCTATAACAGCTATTTCATGAGATTCAAAGGCTTGGAATGTTCCACCCTGTAGCAGATATATTCTCTCACAATTTCGTAGGGTTTCCAATAGGTGAGATGCTACAAATACAATGTGGGTTTGTGCTAAAGTATAGAGTAACTGTTTGATATGTAGGGCAGATATTACATCCAAACCATTAAAGGGTTCATCAAAGATATAAAGAATATAAGGCTTTTGTAGTAGAGCATTGTAATACACCTTCTTGCGCATACCTGTGGATAGATTCTTGATAATCATATTTTTATCTATATCAAAGACATACTCTTTAGCTGGGGATATTCCTAAGAGCTTACTGTAAAAAGTATAAAACTCCCCTACAGTGAGATAATCATACAAGTAGGGTTCTGTAGGAGAGAAAGCAACTTGGTCAGAAGAAAGTACCTTTTCATTATAGAAGGTAGTTCCCTTATAAGGTTCCAACCCACTAAGACACTTGAAAAAGGTTGTTTTCCCTGCACCATTAGCTCCGACTACGCCATAGAGCCCTACTTTACTCAAGGAGAGCTGGATACAACCAAGAACTTGCTTATTTTGGTATTTCTTTTCCTGAAGATTTATCTGTAACATACTGATAGCTTTGAATATTCTGGATGGCTTTGTAATAAAGGTAAGGAAGGACTAACAAGGGGAGGATATACAGTACCCCAAAGAAGATGGTTACCATGGCAAGGGATTGAGCGAGAGGATGAGTAAAAAAAGCATATTTGGTGATGCCACCCACTATAGGAAACCCTAAGCATATAGGAAGTACCATAACATTATCTGTACCAAAAGCAATAAGATAAGTTAGCCAGATAGGGCAAAAGAATAGTATCGCATTTTTACTTCCTGTTATCAATTGATAGTGTAGATAATCTCCTCCTCGCTGGGCAGCTATACTCATATGGGCAGGGTATTCTCTCTCAAAGTAAGGTACACAGCATACGAAACCTGTAGCAATTAAGGCAAAAAGAGCTAAATTGGGATTTTTGTATACCGATGCAATAATAATAAGCCCTATAATGATAGGAAGAAAGAATAAGAGTTTGTATTTACGAAAAGTGCTATGCCACAGAGGATCAGCAAGAGAGAAAGGATAGGACAAAGTAAGGCTTCTCTGAGGGAGAAAGGCGATAACAATGATTCCGAAAAGATAGCCTGCTGCCACAAGAAAATCACTCTTATACACTGGGAGAAGTATAAAAGGTAGATTTTCTATAAGATACTCTCCTATAAGAATCCTTCTATACTGAGGATGACGCTTTAGTAAGAGCAGGTCTTCCCTGCTATTGTGATGGGAAAAGGTGGAGAGGAGGAAAAGAGCTAATACCCAACTCCATGAATTATAGTGCTGATATAAAGTATAAAGGGATCCTCCCAGAATCACTACGAGGATGGTTATAGTTAGGATGTCTCCTTTAGCGAAAAGTCTTCGGTAATAGATATAGACTAAATAGAGCGACATAATGATTAAGGTTAATAGATAAAGAGGACAGTTGACAGTTAAGGAGAAATAAGATTGGTAAAAAGAGTCTCACTATCTCTCTGTCTTTGTAAACTATTTTCTTGTCCACAATACAGGGCAAATATACATCATTATTCCCTAAATATGAAAATATTTGTAAAATTACTTCAGATTAGGATTTAGTCAGTTATCAGCGTAATCGAAAAACAACTACCTTAAGAGGTTCCTCTTCAAAGGGGCGCCTATAAGCAAGTAAGGAGAAAGCGAAGTAGTATTTAATGTTATAATATGTTAAAAAGTAGATTCTTTAAGAAAGAAACTGTACTTTTGCCCCAAATTACTTTGTAAAGGGGTCGACTGGTTTTGACAGCAAGCCTAAGCATGAAGTAAGCACGTCGAGCTATGAGACTAATGCTCGTTAATCTCTGTTTCAACACTTTAAATGGCGAAGATAACTACGCTCTTGCTGCCTAATCTGAATGATAGTAGGATTTCTGGCTAAGTCCCTACTAAGTAGGGAAGCGAGATGTCTCTGAAAGCCCTTGTTGATGGCTCGTCACTTAAGAGGCACCATTAAAATCAACATGGGACTTACCAATGGCTTCTTTTGGTAGGTTCAGCTCTTATAGAAGATAAGGAGATTGTGGGGTGTTTCCGCTCAGCAATATCACGAAAATCAAATGGAAACTAAGCGTGTAGAAAGCCTTGTGGTTACTTGTTTGGACGAGAGTTCGAATCTCTCCGACTCCACAGATTAAAATAAAAACCGTCCTACATAAGGGGCGGTTTCTATTTTTTTACACCAATATAGCTGAAGCACCAATACGGCTTACTCCAAGAGCTATATACTGTAAGGCTGTTTCTCTGTCACGAATACCTCCAGAGGCTTTCACTTTAGCACTTTCTCCAACGACTTCCTTCATAAGTCGTACATCACTTAGGGTAGCCCCTCCTGAGCCAAATCCCGTAGAGGTTTTTACAAAATCAGCTCCTGCTTCTATGGAGAGTTGGCAGGCAATGCGCTTTTCCTCATCAGTGAGGTAGCAGGTCTCTAAGATAACCTTCAGCACACGCTCTCCTACTTCCTGTTTTAGCTGGCGAATCTCCTCCAATACTTTCCCCTGTTGCCCAGACTTGAAATAGCCAATATTCATGACCATATCTATCTCATCCGCCCCTTCTTTTAGGGCTTGTGAGGTTTCATATAATTTTGCAGGAGTACTCATTGCTCCTAAAGGGAAACCTACTACGGTACATACTTTTATATCAGTATCTTTTAACAGTTCCTTAGCGAAGGGAACATAACCACTATTAACACATACAGAAAAGAATCCATAATGCTTAGCCTCTTGGCAGAGTTTTTCAATATCTGAAAAGGTGGCAGTTGCTTTTAGTAGTGTATAATCAATGTATTTTACAATATCCATAATGTTTGTGATTTCTTGAAGAAAAAGAAAGGTAATTTCACTGGCTGAAATTACCTTCTAATAAATTAAAATTTTACAAAAGAGAGTCCAAAGCATCGGTATAGGTTTTCTTAGGAGCGACCCCCACTTGGCGCCCTACTACTTCTCCATTCTTGAATACCAATACAGTAGGAATATTTCTCACCCCATATTTGGCAGCAAACTCTTGGTTGCTATCCACATCTATCTTACCTACAACTACTTTTCCTTCATATTCCTTGGCAACCTCTTCTATCACAGGACCAAGCATACGGCAAGGACCACACCAAGTAGCCCAAAAATCCACTAATACAGGTTTGTCACTCTTTAAAACTACTTCGTCAAAAGAAGCGTCAGTTATTTGTAATGCCATATCTTTATAACTTTTAAGATTAATGACTGCAAAGGTACAAAAATAATTGAAAGAATAATGTTTTTTTTGATAGATTTTTTCTATAGGAGTACAGGATTTTTTCAATGCTGATTGAGAACAAATTTTGCCATCTAAAGAAATTGATTTACCTTTGCACACTGATAAATAATTATGATACGGTCACTATTTCAAAAATATAATGTCCCTGGTCCGCGTTATACCAGTTATCCCACAGTTCCCTATTGGGAGAATTCTTCTTTTTCTTACGAGAAATGGGTTGCTTCTGTACAAACTTCTTTTTCTCAGAGCAATGCCTCTCAGGGAATTAGCTTATATATTCACCTGCCTTTTTGTGAGAGTCTTTGTACCTTCTGTGGTTGTCATAAACATATTACTAAGCGTCATGAAATGGAAGTTCCTTATATTGAAAATATACTTAAGGAATGGCAACTGTATTTGAATATTTTCCCTGGTAAGCCTCTTGTTAAGGAAATTCACTTAGGAGGGGGGACACCTACTTTCTTTTCTGCTGAACACTTACAATATCTTATTGAAAAAATCTTTGAAAAAGCTACCAGAACCTCTGACTTTCAGTTTAGTTTTGAAGGGCACCCTAATAATACTACCTACCAGCATTTGGAGACGCTTTACCGCTTAGGTTTTACTCGAGTAAGCTATGGGGTGCAGGATTATTCTCCTATAGTGCAAAGAGCTATCCACCGAATCCAACCTTTTGAGAATGTGGAACGTGTAACGCTTCAGGCACGAGCATTAGGTTATACTTCCATTAGCCATGACCTTATTTTTGGGCTTCCTTTCCAAGAAGAAACAGATGTGCGTCATACAATTGAATGTACAAATCGCCTGCGCCCTGATCGTATTTCTTTCTATAGCTATGCTCATGTGCCTTGGATAAAAGGAACAGGACAGCGTGGCTTTGATGAGAATGATCTGCCTACAGCTGACCAAAAACGACATTTATATGAGATTGGCAAAGAACAACTCTTGGACAATGGCTATATAGAGATTGGTATGGATCATTTCGCCTTGCCCTCAGACCAGATGTATGAATCCTTTGTCAATGGAACCTTACATCGTAACTTCATGGGGTATACTGCCTCCAAAACTCAGTTAATGATAGGATTAGGAATCTCTGCCATCAGTGATAGTTGGTATGGCTTTTCTCAAAATGTGAAGACTATAAAAGAATATGAACAGGTACTTACTCAGGATAGAATACCTGTTTATCGTGGACATATCCTCTCCGAGGAGGATCTTATTCTACGACGACACATCCTCAACCTTATGTGTCAGTTCTATACTTCATGGGAGGACAAATCTTTGCAATTTCCAGAGGCAGAAGAAGTAAAAGACCGTCTTCTTGAGATGGAAAAAGACGGACTTATTCATATCCTTGATAATGCTATAGAGATTACAGATGCAGGCAAACCTTTTGTTAGGAATATCTGCATGGCATTTGATTTGCGCTTACAGCGTAATGTGCCCACTACCCGTATTTTCAGTATGACTATCTAAATAATTCTTTGGCATCTACTGCAGTGCGTTGCTTTGCAGTGGCATATTGCCATTGATACTTAGAAAATCCAAAAATAGCAGCTATTACATTGGACGGGAAAGTGACCATAGCATCATTATAATCCGTAATAGATGCACTTAGGTAACGCCTGCCTGCGGAGAGTTGTTCCTCACACTCAGTGAAGGCTCGTTGTAGTTGGACAAATTGTGCACTTGCCTTTAGTTCAGGATAGGATTCTGCTCGTGCCATAATGTTCATAAGGGTTTTATCTCCCTCTTCTGATTGTAAGTAGGGATTCTCCTTATCTGTTACTACAGGTGTACGCAATTGGGTGATTTGAGCTATTGTCTCCTGTTCGTAGTTCATATACTCCTTAGTGGTAGTGATAAGGTTAGGAATTAGATCTGCTCGTTGGATAAAGAGTGAATCTAAAGAAGAAATAGCATTCTCTATCTGGTTACGACGCTTGGAGAGCCTATTGAAAGCTATTACTATATAAATGAGCAAGAGTATACTCACAGCTACTAAAATATATGTTATCATTGTTTTTACGATTTATTTTCTGTTTAATTCAAGGGTATCTATCATCTGTAACTGTTCTATAAGTTCTTCATATACATCTTCTACAAAAGTAAGGTCTATCTTTTGGAAGAGCATTGCTGCGGGAGAATAGTTTGCTTTGGAGAGTATATTTCCTCGATTGGTAGCAATGACTATATTATCGGAATTAATAGCGATATATACTTGCCCTTTATAACGCTCATTAAGTTTTTTGAGGCGTTCCATGAATGCAGGTGTTAGCACATAACGAGCTGTGATCTGATCGTCGCAGTATACCTCGAATAGTTTTTGAAACTCAGGGTCTTCCAAGCGAATTCTCTCTCCTCCTTGATTGAGATAAGTCCTAATTTCATTATCATTGATAGTTCCAAAAAAGCTTTTTACAGGATGAATTATAATCGGGTGTTCAAAGGTTTTGGGTGAACGTGCTACAAAGTAATTCCCATAGAAAGCTACATCATCAGGTTCTTTCTCTCCACGTATGGTAGGACGAAAAGTGACAGTAAGGTTACAGGATTGAAAAGGAATTCCATTATACCAACCTACAATTTGATCTCCTCCTGTTACGTTATATCGTTCTTGACGAAAAAGATAGGAGGATAGTAGGTCTCCTATCCCTATATGCCCATTCTCTATATACTGAAAATCAGGACTAATATAATGTACCAATTTTCCAAAAATATTCTTTTTTAATTGGGTATAGTCCTCAGTTCCTTCTAGTTTTTTCTTAGCATAACGGGACATCCCGAAGCTATATAGGAAGGTAATGATCACGAATCCTAATACAAAGTAGAGTACACTTTGTCCATTAGAGAAGCTTAACCTGCCAGTAATTCCTAAGAAAATCATTACAGCAATGAAAGCAAAAGCGATAATCACCTGTACTACAAACATATTCTTATTAGTGCTACGTCCTTTTTCCATGGAAGTGAGCATTGTTCCGAATGTGTCCTTAGCATAGGTACGGAACTCGGAGATAGGTTTAAGGATAATTGTTTCCTGGGTTGATATCTTTGGATTCTCTATACCAAAGGATTCATCCTTGTGATAGAGTTCATGCATAACCTCTTTGTATGCTCCCTCATCCGCTCCTGTAATTACTCGCTTGAGTTCAGCACTACCTGAACGATAATGCATAGGAAGGACGTATGTTTTGTTCTTAACAACAATATTTAAGTATGCAATAGGGTCAAGGTTTAACCGAGAACGTTTCCCAAAAGGAATTACAGTAAGGTAGTCATCTGCTTCATTAATAATACGGCATTCCTCTCCTTGTCCAATAAGGGAAAAGGCTTCCTCTATCTGTTCTTTTCTTTTGAGAATTTTCCAAACTTTTATAAGAGGGTAGCTTACCGAAATTAGTAATGCAATGGGGAGGAGCCATTTCACATACGAAGGGGCTTCACTCGCTTGCTGAGAGAGTAAAGGTAGTAGATATTTCACAACTAAGCATATAGCAACGATCAATAAAATAATCACTATAATAAGGTTGCGTAGGGTGATTCTTTTTTCTCTGCTTGCTTCATAGAGTACATATTCTTTAGCTTCTGTTAGGGTCATAATGATTGTTTTTAAAAATATAAAGATGAATCAAAACTTTGGTTTAAGGCTATATTTTAGGTAGAATTTCTCTATGATTTCCTCTACCTCATCGGTGGTATCTACTACTTTGAATATATCTATATCCTTAGCAGAAATATTGCCAAACTTATCTAAGAGTACTTCTTTAATCCAATTGATGAGTCCATTCCAAAATTCTGAACCTACTAAGATGATAGGGAAAGGCTCTATTTTGGTAGTCTGGATAAGGGTAATTGCTTCGAAAAGTTCATCCATAGTGCCGAAACCACCGGGAAAAACTACAAAAGCTTGGGAGTAGCGGACAAACATTACTTTACGGGCAAAGAAATAGTTAAATCGCAAGTTCTTATCTCGATCTATGTAAGGATTATCATGTTGTTCGAAGGGAAGTTCTATGTTAATCCCCACTGAAGCTCCTTCTCCTTGATAAGCTCCTTTATTAGCAGCTTCCATAATTCCAGGGCCTCCTCCAGTAATAATTCCAAACCCCATTTCCACAATACGCTGTGCTATTTCTGTTGCTAAATTATAGTACTTACTATCAGGCTTTATACGTGCTGAACCAAATACTGATACACAGGGACCTATCTCACTTAATCGTTCATAACCAGTTACAAACTCACTCATTATTTTAAAGATTCCCCAGGAATCATGTTGCTTAAGTGCTTGATTTTCTTGAAATTCTCTTCTTTTTGTCATTTCCTTTTCTTAAGAATTGTATAGGATACAAATTTATAACATTTTTTCTTAACAACCTGCTTTCTTTTCAATTATTTTTTACGTACATTTGCACTTGTTTTATTTTTGTACTTAATATATGGCTGTTATTGTTGAGAACTTGACAAAGAGTTACCCTCCACAGAAGGTAGTGGATCATATCTCCTTTGAACTTCATAAAGGAGAAGTAACAGGATTCTTAGGATTGAATGGAGCTGGTAAAACCACTACTATGAAAATGATGACAGGAGCACTTCTGCCTGATGAAGGAACTGTAAATATATTAGGATACTCTATTCTTACCCAGCGAGAACAAGCACAGAAACATATTGGTTACTTGCCAGAACATAATCCTTTGTACTTAGATATGTATATAAAGGAGTATTTGCAATATGTAGCGGATATTTATCATGCTCCCAAATCACGCATTGAGGATTGTATCGCACTTACTTCTTTAGAGAGTCATGCACATAAGAAAATATATACCCTTTCCAAAGGATATCGCCAACGTGTGGGCTTAGCCTCCACCTTATTACATGATCCAGATATATTAATCTTAGACGAACCTACCAATGGACTTGACCCTCAGCAGATTCTTGAAATACGACAGATTATTAAGGATTTAGGGAAAGATAAAGTGGTACTTCTCTCCTCTCACATTATGCAGGAAATACAGGCAGTATGCCAACGAGTACTTATTCTTCATAAAGGAAAAATTATCCTTGATGAGCAGATGAAGCATTTGCAGGACAAGGAACAAACTATCGAAATTCTCTTTGACTATCGTGTGGAAGAACAACTCCTACGCCGGATACCTCATATAAAAACAATTACCAATAATGAGGGATTTTTCTTTACGCTAACTTTTGATACACAGGAGGATATGAGGTCTAAACTCTTTGATTTTGCTTTAGAAAATGGATTAAAAATCCTACAAATGAACCATAAGCATACTGATTTGGAACAACTTTTTACGGAACTTACCAAAAACGATTAAAACATGCAGGATATCCTTCTTAAAATAGATGGTTTAACAAAAAATTACGGAAAACAGGTAGCTCTTTCTCAAGTGTCTTTAGAGGTGCCCCGGGGAAGTATCTTCGGGCTGTTAGGTCCCAATGGAGCAGGGAAAACAACTCTTATCCGTATGATTAATCAAATTATCTTTCCCGATAAGGGAGAGATCTTTATAGAAGGAGAACCCCTGACTCCTGCTCATATCAGTCAAATAGGTTATATGCCTGAGGAGAGAGGATTGTATAGAAATATGAATGTGGGTGAACAACTCCTCTATTTAGGGCAGCTCAAAGGACTTAGCAAATCGCAGGCAAATAAGCAATTGGATTTTTGGCTTAACCGCTTGGAGATCCCTCACTGGAAACATAAAAAGCTCCAAGAACTCTCTAAAGGAATGGCTCAAAAAGTACAGTTTATAGCCACTGTAATACATCAGCCTAAATTATTGATTTTTGATGAGGTTTTTAGTGGATTGGATCCCATCAATGCTGAGATTATTAAGGAGCAAGTGCTTTATTTACGACAGGAAGGAAGTACCATTCTTTTCTCCACCCATCGCATGGAATCAGTGGAAAGTCTCTGTGATTACATTGCCTTACTGAATCGCTCTAAGCTCCTTCTAAGCGGTGAACTTAGAAATATTAAAAGACAATTTCAAGAGGACAAATATGAAGTAGGTATTATCTCTAATCAAGGAAGTTCCTTTGAGGAATTAAGTCATTTGTATAAGATTTCTGCTGCACAATTTCCTTCCATTCATAATGAAAAAAAATGGCTCGTAGAACTCTCTACACAGCAAAACTCGAATGACTTACTTTATTATCTTTCCCAGAGAGGGAAAATAACTCACTTTAAACAACAAATTCCTTCTGTAGGTGATATTTTTATACAGACTATACAAAAAGAAAATAATAAATCCTAAGTATAATGAAATATAAATCTGTTAAGGTCATTTTATTACTATTCTCTTTAAGTATCCTTTTATTTAATTGTCAGTTCTTCAAGAACAAAGAGCAAAAAGAAGAGTTAACTACTTCTGAACATGTAGAAGATGAGAAAGAGGAAATCTTTACTGAAATTAGAAAGCATGTATATATAATCAAAAAGGAAGTTCATTATTATAAAGATCCTAAAGGAGAAACAGAAAAGGAATGGGTATATTATCTCGGAGATCGGTTGAATGTAACCGCTCAGTCAGCACACTTTTATAAAGTGGAGGATAATGAGACTCGCTTTGTCCGCAAGGAGGATACTGGAAATTATGAAGATATCATTTTAACAAAAAAAGAATTAGAAGCCTCAAGTACTTTTCTTATAGAAAATGATAAAGATGCTATGGATAAAGAAGTTACCAATTTCTCCCGATACTTCTCTGTCTCTCTTATCTCCCATGAAGAATATTTAACAGAATTAAAAAACAAATACGTATTCCTTACGGAGGATACCCTTGCCATTACTAAAAAAGATAAGATGCTTATTCTTCCTTGTAAAGATACATTGGTGAAACTTAAGGATATTGATCCTCAGGATGAATCCGTAGAGGATGATATGGATATGGCTATTTATGATTATATAGGAAAGGTGGACCTGCTTAACCAATATGTGATTCGTGGCTCTTATTTTGAAGCAGGAGATTATTTCTTCATAGATAAGGATACAGGAAAGAAAACTTCCTTAATAGGCAAACCTTTTCTCTCTCCTGATGGTAAGCATATTGTGTGTCTTAATATGGAAGAAATGGATGGGGTAGGTTATATATCTCTCTATGAGATGGTAGGTAAAACGACTTTCAAATTAAAAACTAAAGTAGAAGCGATTATCTCCTATTGGTTACCCTACGACTGGGGAAAAGAACCTATATTCTTTAGTAAAAAAGGCTATCTTTATGCTTCTATGAATCCTAGTGGATGTTATTATGACTCAGAAGGGGCAAATTCACAACGGAAGTATGTAAAAATAAGAATTAAGTAAGGGATATCTTCTATTTTTTATGAATTTATTCCAGTATCCCTTAGGATGAAGGAGAACCTCTCAGAATGGTTATATCTAAGAAATTAGGTGTAAAATGAAAAAATGTTGGAGGTATGAGTTCGGACACTTTTAATTTTCATCTTCAGTAATATATTCAAAATCCTCCCAGAAATTAGGATAGGACTTTTCTACTACTTTTGTTTCTGTAATGGTGATCGGTGCCTTTAGGCATAGAGGAGCAAAAGCCATTGCCATACGGTGGTCATTATGGGGGTTGATAGCTATATTGGGAGTTATCTCAGTACAGGGAGCTACCCAGATCTCACTATCAGAAATTTGCACTTCCCCTGAGAGTTTAGTAAGTTCTTCCTTAAGAGCTACTAAGCGGTTTGTCTCCTTGATATTAAGAGTTTTCAGCCCACTTAAGAAACATTCTACACCTAATCCAAAACAAGTAACAGCGATTGTCTGTGCAATATCTGGAGTGTCTATAAGATTATAGGAGAATATAGGAGGAATTTCTGTTTTCTTCTTAACAAGTTGGATTCTATCTTCAAGGAATAGGGTCTTTACGCCAAAAGTCTCATAAATATCTGCTAGAATACGATCGCCCTGAAGGCTGTCTTGCTTATAATGGAGTAGAGAAAGAGTCGTGCCTACTTCACTAAGGGCTATCAAGCTATAGAAATAGGAAGCTGAGCTCCAATCAGGTTCCACTATAATAGTTTTGGGGCTGATGGTAGGAGTATAAGGAACCTCAAGAGTATGTTCCTCAAAAGTTGCCTCTATCCCTAATTCATTGAGTAGAGAAAGGGTCATTCTAAGGTATGGAAAGGAGGTAATCTCTCCTTCCAAATGTAAGGAGAGTCCTTTAACAAAGGTAGGAGCAATCATAAGTAAAGCTGAGATAAATTGGCTGCTTATATCGGCTCTTATAGTAAGAGTTCCTCCTAATAAGGGTTTCCCTTCAATGCGTAGAGGAGGGTAACCTTCTCTCGCTAAGTAAGTAATAGAAGCTCCCAATTGGCGAAGAGCATCTACTAATATACCTATAGGACGTTCTTGCATACGTTCAGAGCCTGTGAGCGTTACCTTGCGCTTTGAAATAGCATAATAGGCAGTTAGAAAACGCATTACAGTACCTGCATCACCTATGTTTATAATCTCCTTTGAACTATGTAGACCTTCATACATAAGGGAAGAATCCTTAGAAAAGGAAGCGTTTTCTACTTGTAAAGAAGGTAAGATGCATTGGAGTAAAAGCAAGCGATTGGTCTCACTTTTTGAGCCTCCAATATTTAAAGTAAGATGATTCTTTATGTGTCTTTTTTTTAGAAAAAGATTCATGTATTGTGTTTTATATTTTAGAAAGTGCAAAAATACGAAAGTATCCTTAAATATTTTCTTAAGAATAATATTATTTGTGCAAATTCTGACTTTATTGTAAAGATATATCTTGTTTTTAAAAATCATAAAATAAAAATAAGTGAATATGTTCTCTCATT
Organism: Capnocytophaga sp. G2; assembly: GCF_035282625.1. Lineage (NCBI taxonomy): Bacteria > Pseudomonadati > Bacteroidota > Flavobacteriia > Flavobacteriales > Flavobacteriaceae > Capnocytophaga > Capnocytophaga sp. G2. The sequence goes on from NZ_JAYKBU010000012.1 coordinate 36,989, forward strand.
TCAGTATTTTTTTTTATCTTTACACCCACATAAGTAATACAAGAATAAGCATTAATGAAGTGGCTTGAAAAACTCTTTAAAGGCACTCCTAAGGGACAGGAAATGTCTTCTGGTAGAAAAGAAAAATATTCTAAACTTCCTATAGATGAAGCATTTGTGATGAACTTTAAGGAGAAGGGGGGAATTTTTCTCTATATAGATTCCATAGAAGAATTGGAAGAAGTTTTTCAAAAAATTCTTTTGGAGAATAATGCCAATGCTACTATTTTTACTCATAATGAAGATTTAGAAGAACTCTTTTATTCACAATATCCTTCCTATTTTACAGGAGATAGCCAGCAAGCAACACTTTTTTTAACAGATTGTGAATATCTGGTAGCCGATGAAGGCTCTGTATTATTCTCCTCAAGACAATTGGGACAAAAGCGGTTAGATGAACTTCCTCCGTCCCTTATTATTATTGCTAAGACTAGTCAAATTGTAGGTTCTCTTATTGATGCTATGGGGGGGCTTAATAGGAAAACTCATAGAGATCGACCTAATAACATTCGGTCGCTTCGTAGCTTTACTAAGCCCAAGGAGAAGGACTCTATTTTTTATGAAAATTGTTACAGAACTACTTACTTACTCCTCTTAGAGGATTTAAATCCTAACGAATGAATGAATTATTAAAGCGAAGTATTACAGGGATCCTTTATGTCTTTCTACTGCTTACAGCTATTATGCTTTCTAATGCAGAGGCTTTTGGTTTCCTGTTTCTTATTTTTGGGCTTATTTGCTTGTATGAATTCAAGAGGCTTATACGCCTTAGAGGGAGTGCTATTTTTTTAGTGTTCTTAGCACTATGGTGGTGCTTTAATTATTTGATCTCCAATAATGAATTCAATGGGAATTTCTTTATCTATCTACTCCTTTTAGCAGTAATTGCTACGGATATATATTTGGTATTCTATTTATATAAAAAAGAAGCTATTAGCTATAATGATACCCAAAAATTCTTTCTATCCCTATTGTACGTAGGAGGGGGATGTCTCTTTATTTCGTTAATTTACAAAATGGAAATTCATAACTATGAAGCATCAGTTTCCTCTTCTACATTTACTTTTTGGGAGATCTCACAATGGCAATTCTCTGAAGCTTTCTCTGAAGCACAGCATACCATGATTGCAATATTAGCTATTATATGGGCAAGTGATAGCTTTGCCTATCTTTCAGGACGGTTTTTGGGACGCACTAAACTTTTCCCCTCTGTCTCACCTAAGAAGACAGTAGAAGGATTTGTAGGAGGATTTATAGGGGCTTTGCTTGTAGCCACATGGCTTTCTCTCTATAGTAATAAAGATTTGTGGAAATGGCTTATAGTCGCTAGTGTACTTGTAATCACAGGTACTTTAGGTGATTTAGTAGAATCCAAATTCAAACGAGTAGCAGGCAAAAAGGACAGTGGCACTATCCTTCCTGGGCATGGAGGGTTACTGGATAGGTTAGATAGTCTCATTTTTGCTTCTCCTTTCGCTTATCTTGTTTTAGAGTTGGTCTTTTATGTCTAAGTTGAAGGAATTTTGTCATGGAGACTTTTAAAGGAATATTCTCTCACTATTATAATACAGATATAGGGTTGAATTTTTATTAGTTAGAACTATAAAAAGAGAAAAATAGACTCTTTTTTATTTGTGTATTTGAATATAAATGATTACCTTTGTAGGGTATTTGCAATACATTCAACGAATGTATAATAAGAATGATAATTAAATAGTTACAAAGATATTAAATTTATTGTTTATTACTATGGACGTAAAGAAAATTATGACCTCTTTGGAGGCGAAACACCCTGGGGAAAAAGAGTACCTACAGGCTGTACATGAAGTGTTGGAATCCGTACAGGAGGTCTATAACCAACACCCTGAATTTGCTAAGGCAAAAATCATTGAACGTATTGTAGAACCTGACCGTATTCATACTTTCCGTGTGGATTGGGTGGATGATAAAGGAGAAGTACAATCCAACCTTGGCTACCGTGTACAATTCAATGCTGCTATAGGACCTTACAAAGGAGGTATTCGCTTCCATAAGGCAGTGAACCCTTCTATGCTTAAGTTCTTGGGCTTTGAACAAACATTTAAGAATGCTCTTACTACACTTCCTATGGGAGGGGCTAAAGGAGGCTCTGACTTTGATCCAACAGGCAAGTCTGATGCTGAAATTATGCGCTTTTGCCAAGCATTTATGCTTGAATTATGGAAATATATAGGACCTGATACTGATGTGCCTGCAGGGGATGTGGGTGTTGGTGGTCGTGAAATAGGCTATATGTATGGTATATACAAAAAATTGGCACATGAGTACAATACAGGAGTGCTTACTGGTAAAGGTATCAATTGGGGAGGTTCTTTAATTCGTCCTGAAGCAACGGGTTATGGTGCTCTTTATTTTGTTGACCACATGCTTAAAAAACTTAAAAAATCTATTAAAGGGCAGCGCGTAGTAGTTTCTGGGTTTGGTAACGTAGCGTGGGGAGCTTCTCAAAAGGCAACTCAATTGGGAGCTAAGGTAATTGGACTCTCCGGCCCTGATGGCTGTGTGGAAGTACCTAATGGAATGACTCAGGAAATGATAAATTATCTATTGGAACTTCGTGCTTCTAATAAGAATATTGTAGAACCTTTCGCTAAAAAATTCTCTAAAGAAAGTAAGTTTACCAAAGGTAAAAAGGCATGGGTTATCCCTTGTGATATAGCTCTTCCTTGTGCTTTCCAAAATGAATTGGATGAAAATGATGCTAAGACTCTTATTAAGAATGGAGTGCAGTTGGTAGCAGAAGTATCCAATATGGGATGTACTCCTGAAGCTATTAAGACTTTCCAAGACGCTAAATTGCCTTTTGCTCCTGGTAAAGCTGTCAATGCAGGGGGGGTAGCCACTTCAGGATTGGAAATGACCCAAAATGCAGCACATCTCGCTTGGACTTCTGAGGAAGTAGATGCAAAACTACACCAAATCATGGAATCTATCCATAATGCATGTCTTAAATATGGTCAAGAAAAGGGCTATATTAATTATGTAAAAGGAGCGAATATTGCTGGATTTATGAAAGTAGCCACTGCAATGCTTGAACAAGGAATCATTTAATATGATTAGTGATTTTAATGGTTAATAAAAAGAGGCTCTCCGAAAAAGGAGAGCCTCTTTTCATAATGTCCAAAAGACAAAAGAGAGTTTTACAATCATTAATCCTATCTTGTCATTGACTATCTCATCGTACTAAGTATGGCAAGTGCTGCCTGTGCGTTGCCTTCGTCAAAGCGCCGTGCCCAAAAGGTATAAACCCAACGGACATACCCATCACTGGGGCTATTGCTATCGGCTAAGTCTCTTTCAAACTCGGGGATATCGTATTCCTTGAATACCTTTTTAAGCCCCTTTATATGGTCTTCTATATAGGAGGACTGGTTCATCACCTCAAGAATATCCTCATAGAGCTGTTTATTGTCCCCTTGTAACTCATAGACATTCAATAGGTCAGCTATTTGGCCATTGAGCGTACGGTGCATATAGGTATTTTCTCCTAACTGGCCGTTTTGATACATCGTCTCCATCACACTATCACCGAAGTAGTGCCAAAAGGTTAATAACTTTTGGTTGTCTCTGCCTATGTAGCGCTGGAGGTGACAGAGTGTAGGATGCTTTCTGCATAGGTTATCCTCACCATAGGATTCTATGGGGTAGAGATCGCTTCCCTCTTTGAGGAATCCCTGAAGATCATCTACTCTTTTGTAGATTTTATTTTTGAGTATTTTCTGCAAGGAATCCTGATTGAAAGCCGCAAAATCCCACTCAGGGGCTTTTCCTTCTTCGGGAGTGGTTTCAGAAGGCTTGTATTTGTGTTCTTCACGTGCATAGTCAATAATATCTTGGTCATAATTACTCTTATCAACCACTTGGGCTGAGGAGCGGTACAGGATATCATAATAGTCATAATCAGTATTAAGTTCTCCCTTGAAATAGAGATAGATACTCACCCCCAGTCCGTAAGATAAGGCAATGCCAAAGAGACCTAAGAGGCTCATACCCAAGAGCCGATGCCCTTTTCTGCTGAGAAAGCGCCCTAAGAGGAACAGTAGGACAGTTATGGGTAGCAAGGCAAAGAACATATAACTGGAATTGTCCCTGTCTCGGGCATCATCAAAAGAGGTAAAGAGCATCCAAAAGAGTGCCCCTATAGCCAAGACGCCTAAGAAAACTCCCTCAAAGAGGAGGATATCCTTCATCCATGGAGCTAAGGGCAATGGTTTTCTCCTGAGTAGTTGACATATTCCAGCCACAGCAGCCCCTATGAGCATACTTATTCCTATGAGCAATACTCCTGTGAGGAAGGCCGCAATGATGGAATAGTGGAAGCGATGACCAATGCATTCGTCTAAGAAGGAGAAAAAAGGCGGGTTCACAACCTTAGTTACAGCTGTAAACGGCTCTACACGCAATACTCCCCAAAGGAAAGAATCAAGCCAATAGACCCCTACTACAAGTAACAAAGTAACGATCAAAACTGTAATCTGCACCCAGATTACAGAAGGTAAGAAGTACTTTTTCATGAATGTTTAATTTTTAATCTTAAGTTGATGGGCGACTATTTTCTAATAACTGTGCTTATGAGTTCTTCCCATTCCTTTCCTTTCTTTCGCATAAGTATATTTTTTATAGGAGTTCCATTATTATCTAGCAGATTTATATTTGCTCCTGCTTCTAATAACAATTTTGCTATTTGAAAATTATTATTCTCAATGGCAATTAGTAAGGGAATTTCTTTGTAATCTGTTAGGGAACTTTGCATGCCATCTACATAAGCCCCTTTTTTCAACAAATAAGAAATGATTTTTTCATTATTCATCCTACAAGCCAATGCAAGAGGAGTAAGTAAGTCTTCTGTATATGGTTTGTTGATTTCTGCATTATTTTCCACTAAATAGGACACTATAGGGAGATGGTTGTTCTCAATGGCAACAAAAAGTGCATCATATATTAGATATTCATCCTGTTTTACTTCTTCTTTATTTGCCCCTTGCAAGAGAAGTTGTTTTACTTTCTCTAAGTTTCCCTCTTTGCAAGCTATGCCAAGCGAAGTATATTTGTATATTCCCTCTGTAAAATAAAAATCATTTATAGAGTGATTTTCCTTTTTCACATTTTGAGTGTCTATCTGAGTTGCTTTTTTTTCTGCATCTTGTGATTTTGGGCAAGCAGTAAGAAGTAATGAAAAACCTAAAAGAAAAAATTTTGTAATCATTGCTTTTTGGATGTTTATATAGGCTTTATAATCTGTATTGTATGCTTTTTACTTGTATTCAATAGGTAACTGTTTTGTTAAACAGATTAGCTTCTAAGGGAAAAACGGTATTTGTATTATGTATTAGTGATGATTTGTTCATTTCACTTAATATAATAATTCTGCCACAAAAATAATGCCATTAATGATTAGGGAAGCTAATATTTATTAGACAGCCTCTCTATTCTTTTTTATAGTTCTTTATCTTAGAATGTCCTAATAAGATCTAATGCTTTCTCTACACGGTCAATGAGATCAACCCCTTTGGAAGTTTGAGGAATAATTTCAGTATGAATTACTTCTTCGTTTTTTGTAAATACTAATGTATTATTCGTGTTTTTAAGAGCAAACCCTCCTTTCAAGGCAAGTGGTTTTCCCCAGCTATCTAAAGATAATCCATCTTCATCTGATGATTCCTTATAAATAGCTATCAAGATAGCATTCCAATGAAACCCTCTGAAAGAGTTCTTTCGCAACACTTCTATATCATAGGGTTGTAATCATTGTTCTTCTTGGTAATATAAGCCATTCTCAGCATACCAAAGAATAGATCCATATTTGATAAAATAGTAGCGCCAGTCCTTAGGTGTGCTCTCATTATTTAGAAAGGATTGAATACAATTCTCGAGATTTTCTATGCTAATATCACCATTAAGTTCTGCTAACAATTGTGCTATTATATCTTTAGTTTTCTCAAACTCTTTCCTATGTTGAGAAGGGTGTAGCATTTCTTGCCAAGTCCTATAGTTATGACTTGCTATAAGCCTATAGCGTTTGTCATTATATGTTTGACTATAATCTCCATAAGTGAGTAATGCTTTACTTACTAAAAGTAAATCTTTATCAAAAAGAGCTATAAATCTATTAAAATTTTCAGGTTTTTCTAAGCCAACTGCGGCTATAGAGCCAAACAAAGTCCAATGATCTTCTAGCTCAAAAAGCTTCTCTGTGAGTTGAGGATTTTCATTATACCATGCTATTTTCTCAATTTCTTCTCGTTTTTGTCGTGCATTGAAATCTTTGTCTTCTTCTGTTGGAGTACCTTTTAGGACAATTCTTTCCACTTCTTCCAAAAGAGCTTTCATACGATCCAAACGTATTTCGTCAGTAGAGTTCCATACCAAATTACGTATGATACGGATACGTCTTACAAAATCTATATCATTGATATCAGTACCTTTTGTTCTCCAAACTATAAAAGCATATAACATCAACATCTTATTGAACCCAAAATTGCCACGTGTACCTACTCCTGTATAATTCTGACAACAATCTTTAAAAAGGTTACATTTCCAATCATATACCTTCACTCTATTTGGCTGATAGTCTCTAGCAGACAGATAAGAGTTAAAGAATTCATCAATATCTATATCCTTCCAACAATCAAAGGCTCTTTCTAAAAAATCAATATTGTTTTTATTATCTCTATAGAAAGGAATCATCTCAAAGTAATCCTTTTGATTGCTCATATCATCATCACTCTTTATACGAATGAGGTCGGTAAGATAGTGGAAGTAATTAAGGAACTCCTCATCAATGATATTATTGCTACCCCTATAAAGCCAAAGCAGATTTGTCCAATCGATATCTATCTTACGATTAAAATTCTTATCTCCAATAGCCTCCATAAATTCTGCCTTGAAGTGTTCAAAATCAGTGAGTAGTTTGCCTCGTGAGTTCATTTTGATATAAATATCATCTGTAACTCCCATATCCTCTAATTCCTTAAAATAGAATGTAATTTTTCTATCTACTACAAGAGCTTTCCACAGATGAGGATAGTCCTTAAAAGTAAAATGTATGGCATCAAGCATTCGTAACATAGCATCAACAGTTGGATCATTATCCCAAGCGATGGCATACCATACTTCATTGCGTATTTGTTCAGACAAATACCTTTCTGTTGTAAAATCAGGAACAAAGACTAATAGCTGTTCACAAAATCGTCGAGCACTAATACGTGTTGCATAGCTAAACTTTCTCAAGGCTTCCCACTGATCGGGAGTAATATTCTCATGTTTGGCAGCATACCAGTGCAAAAGGAACAGAGTCGTAAGCCGTTGTTGCCCATCCAATGGTATCAATTTTTTCTTTTTATCTTCCTCTCCTGCTTCACTACCATAGATAAAATCTAAGTTAATCCCCTCAGAGTTTACCGCTTTGTATAAATCATCAAGAAAACGATTACGCTTCTTCTCTTCCCTTTCACGACCTTGTGCATAATCGCGCTGGATAATAGGAATTTCAATACCATCAAAGTCCTGCTGACAAATGTCTATAAAAGTATATTTTTGTTCCATTATGCTTGAGAATTTTTAGTATTTAGATAAGGAGTAAGCATTTTCCTAATTGCTTTCTCATAAGCCTTACGATCATCAGCCCCCCAAAAGTGCATATTAGTAGGATTTTCAGTATAGTATTTTAGGAAAACCATTCGGGTACAGTAAGGAATATAAGCTCCTTCCTTGTCCATTTCTATAATCTTACGACGTTTTACTTCAAAAACAGAGCTGTTCAATGCGGCATTATTGTTTGTATTTAGAAGGGCCATGTTAGAAAGGCTATCTAAATAATTGTCATTTTCTTTAGTTGATAGGAGCGTAAAGATCTCTTTTTGGAGTCTGTCAAACTGCACTCCTTCTATAGGATTTTTAGCTTCTAATTCTTCTATCCTATTTATAATCTGTCCTTCCTTTCCTATATTTGAAAGGGCTTCTTTGTGTATTTTTAGCCATTCTTTGCGTTTTTCAGTAGTATTGAGAGACACAGCATTTTGAGCATGAATGTGCTCTAAACTCCAAGTAATGTTTTTATCTTTGTATTTATCAAAGGGAAAACGCAGACTCTTATCTTTATTTTCCATTACAGAAAGTACATTGAACAATAATAAAACACGTTGTATAGGGGTTTTATCTTGATAAGAAAGAGTGTCCAAATCCGTATCTTTCAAGGTTTCTGTTATCTGAGAGTCAAGATAAGCTAACAATTCATCTTTTTTCTTTTCTTCCGTTTCTTTTAGCAAATGAATAAGTGTTTTGTCATTATTTTTATCTATCTTATCAGCGACTAAGAAGCCTACCTTATGAAAGATTTCTCGGTTCTCATACCACTCTCTAAGTCGTGAAAAGTAAGCGACAATTTCTTTCCATAATTCTTGTTTCTTTTCTCCTTGTTTTATTTTGTTATTAAAAAAGAAAAAGGTAGCATAATTATCTTTACTTTTACCTCCTGCCATTAGGTCGAAAAGCAAATCGATGCGATTGGGGTAATCTTCTGACTGATAATTGGTAAGGAAAGCCCAAAAAGAGGGTTGATGTAGTTCTTTTTGTATGTTATCCCATTCCGCGGCAATTTCTAATTGTTCTGCTGGGGTAAGGTTACTATTGCGACTGAGAAAGAGTGCACGTACTAACTCGGAATTGGTAAGAGGAATACGTCCAATATTAAGACGGGTAAAGAGTCCTACTCCACTAATATCTTCATCCACTTCGTACCATATCACTTTTACAAAGTTCTTTAACTGCCGATAGAAATCTATAGCTGTTCCCATTGAATCCTTTTCTGAATCATCAACCTTAAACCACTGACGAATTGTAGTATAGGCGTTGGCAATAAAAAAGAAATCAATATTTTCATTCTTTCTACCTAAATCAATTTCACGAAGAAAATCATAGGTTTCCTGTCGGGTTTCATAAGTAATCTGGTAGTTAATGGGAGTTTTGGGCAATATTTCTTTGATACAACTAAGTATCAAATAGATTGTTGTAAGTCGTTGCTGCCCATCTATGAGTTCGTAATTCCCTCCTTTTCTTCTCACTACAATAGGTTGAAGATAATAATTTTTTTCTCCATTTTCATAGATATCATCAAGCAGTTGTTTAACCTCTTCCTCTCTCCAACGATATCCTCGCTGGTAGTCAGGGACAAAAAAACAACCCTTAATATCTAATACTCCTTTGATATTAAATTCCATATTGTTATAAGTAATTAAAAAAGATAAAGACAAAAATACAAAAAAAATAAAATTTCCTTAATATATTTTCAATTATCAATCCACTGCCAGTTCAATCATCTAAGTTGCAAATAGTATCTAAGGCAGTTTACTTGCCTTCCTTTGCTTATGCCACAGGCTTATGGAAAAACTATAAACTCAGAGGGCTTATCTCCTTAGGGTTACCCATAATGCCTCATACTCGCTGACCACTAATTACCTGTATGGCTCGCTCCTAGCTTGTCTTCTTATAATTCCAAATAGCCCAACTATTAAGTAACACAGCGAATCCTACAAGATACAAAAGCTCTATGTGTAACTGCTCAAAACTACTGCCTTTGAGCACAATTAAGCGGACAGCATTCACAAAATGGGTTACCGGAATAGCATTACTCACCTGTCGGCTCCACGCGGGCATACTGTCTACACTGGTGAGGAAACCGCTCATCAGTAGGAATATCATTATAAAGAAATAGGCGATGAACATAGCCTGTAACTGTGAATCGGCATAGGTGGAGACCAGAAGTCCGAAGCCGAGAATCGCAATGAGATACATTGTGGCAAAGGCATACAAGGTGAGTAGATTTCCTGCTGGGAAGATGCCATAGACTACATACATCACCGTAAGCCCCAAGGTGAAGAGGATTAACCCTACTACCAAAAAGGGAATGAGCTTGCCTAAGATAAACTGCCACTTCTTGATAGGTGTTACATTTATCTGCTCGATAGTGCCTATCTCCTTTTCTTTGACTACATTGAGTGCTGAAAGAAAGCCCCCGATAATGGTGAGCAATATAGCCAAAATGCCCGGGACAATGTAGCGCGTGTATTGCATATAGGGGTTGTACCAATGGGTACTCTCCACCCCGATTTTGGCTACATTACCTATGCGCTGAGGTGTTTTTACATTTACATCGAGCTGAGTGTTGAAGTCGCGTATTACCGAAAGCAAATACGCCCCTCCTAACGACGACTTGCTCCCATTAATCGCATCGATAGAGACACCGAGAGGTTGCTTTCCTTCGCGTACGAGGTTGCGCTCAAAACCTTCGGGGACTTCTAAAACTACATCAGCTTTGCCGTCTTCTATCAGGGCGATACCTTCTTTGTAAGAGAAAGGAGCCTCTACGAGTTTAAAGTACCCTGAGGAAGTAATCTTCTGTATCAGTTGGTGAGAATAGGTACTTTGGTCGTGGTCGATATAAACGAGGTTAATGTTCTTCACATCAAAATTGGCAACTAAGGGCAATATAATGAGTTGGAAGATAGGTGCCACAAACATCATTGCCAAGATCGTCTTATCTCGGAATATCTGCTTAAATTCTTTTTGGAGTATAAAGCTTAATACTTTCATTTCTTCTTTATTGTAATCTAATTTTAAACTTCTTCATTGCAAGGCTTAAGAAAACTACTGCCATTGCGATGAGAATGAGCGTTTCTTTCCATACGTAAGTAAAATCCAACCCTTTGAGCATTACTTTCTTCACGATAGCATAGTAATAACTTGAGGGGAAGACTTTGGATATTCCCTGAAAGATAAGAGGCATATTCTCTATGGGGAACATAAAGCCGGTAAAGAAAGCCGTGGGGAGCATCATTCCCATCATAGCGATGAGCATAGCCGTTTGCTGTGAAGCAGTAACGGTGGATATGAGTAGCCCCAACGACAAACAGATGATGATAAACAAGGTGCTTTCGGCGTATAGCAACAGCAGATTGCCACGTATCGGGACATCGAGCATATAGACCGATAGCAGGAGTATCACGGTGAAGTTGATGAGCGAGAGAATAAGATAAGGCACGGCTTTGGCAATGAGTATCATTATAGGTTTGAAAGGCGATACCAAGAGGATTTCCATAGTACCTAACTCTTTTTCACGCACGACCGCTACCGAGGTGAGGGCAGTGCTCACTATCATAAAGACGAGCGCAATCACCCCAGGGACGAAGTTCATAGAGCCATTTTGCTCCTCGTTGTACAGCGTTCGGTTTTCAACGGTTATCTGGTAGGGTAGTTGCATAGTAGGGTTCAGCTCTTGCTGATAGCTCGCTACCATAGTTGAGAAGTAGTTTTGCACCGTTTTAGCCGTATTGGGGTCGCTGCCATCGGTGATGAGTTGTAGGGGGGTACCACTGGAGGTGTAGAGATCTTTGCCGAAATCGGGAGGGAAGATGAGCGCCGCTTTTATGCTGCCACGCTTGAATTGGTCTTCTACTTGATTGTAATGGTATAGAGGGTCTTTTAGCTTAAAATACGGACTTGCCTGCAAGCGGTGTGTGATTTCTTGACTATAAGTGTTGTTTGCCTCATCTAATACAGCGATACCGATATTCTTGACCTCGCTGCTGAGGGCTTGACCGAAAAGGATAATCTGCGCTATGGGGATACCAAAGAGTATCAATAGCGTGCGACGGTCGCGGAATACGTGATAGAATTCCTTGCGTATAAAGGCGATGAGCTGTTTCATATTAATAGGTGGGCGAATTGCCATTCGCCCCTACGGGGGTTATTCATTACGTTTTGCTTTACGGGCGAGTTGGTAGAACACCTCGTCCATTGAATGAGTGTTAAACTGTGATTTAAGTCGGGTGGGCGTATCCATTGCTTCCACTTTGCCGTCTACCATTATGCTGATGCGGTGACAGTATTCGGCTTCGTCCATATAGTGGGTGGTAACGAATACAGTAATGCCCTGCGCTGAGGCTTCGTATATCATATCCCAGAACTGACGGCGCGTTATGGGGTCTACGCCACCGGTAGGCTCATCGAGGAATACGATTTCGGGACGGTGGAAGATAGCGACCGAAAAGGCGAGCTTCTGCTTCCAGCCCAGCGGTAGCGAACCTACGAGTTTGTTGGCTTCTGCCTCCAAGCCTAGCTTGGCGATAAGCTGGGTACTGCGGGTTTTGATTTCCTTGCGACTCAAGCCATAGACACCTCCGTAGAAGGTGATGTTTTCCTGCACGGTGAGGTTGTCATACAACGAAAACTTCTGACTCATATAACCGATGTGCTTTTTTATCTGCTCTTGCTCTCGATAGACATCGAAGCCTGCTACTTGTGCCTCGCCTGAGGTGGGATAGGAGAGTCCACAGAAGATGCGTATAGCGGTGGTTTTCCCCGCGCCATTGGCACCGAGGAAGCCGAAGATTTCGCCTTTTTCAACGGTAAGGGAAATGTTGTTCACGGCTTTGAAATCGCCGAACTGTTTTGTTAGGTTATGACAGTGGATTGCGTTCATAGTGTTCCTCTCCCCCTGCCCCTCTCCCAAGGAGAGGGGAGCGCATGCCGCAAAAGCGATTTGCATTGCTTCTTAGGGGTGTTTATTTATTGAATTATTATGCTTTAATTTTCTTCCATTAGACGTATGAAACTGTCCTCGATGGTGGGGGTAATGGCTTCCCATTCGAGGTGGGGGAAGGTGGTTTTCAGCTGTTGCTCGAATATGGGAATGTTAGTATTTTCCTTGAGAGTAAGGTGTAGGTACTCGCCAAAGGGGTAACAGCTATCAATGTTGGGATGCTCGCGTAGGTGCTGGAGCAGAGCGTATAGGTCGGTAGCCTTGATAGCATAGAGTGCGGTGGGGTACTGGGCGATGATTTGCTCGGGGGTGCTGGTGGAAAGCACCTTGCCTGATTGTATTAAGGCTATGCGATCGCATAGGCTGGCTTCGTCCATATAAGGGGTGGAAACGAGTATGCTGATGCCTTGCTCCTTTAGTTTCCTCAGCATTTCCCAGAACTCTTTGCGTGAAACCACATCTACCCCCGTGGTGGGCTCGTCTAACAAAAGGACTTTGGGCTTGTGAATGAGGGCACAACATAGAGCTAACTTCTGTTTCATACCCCCTGAGAGCTTGCCCGCGCGACGGTTGCTGAACGGCTTTATCTGCTCATAAATATCTTTGATAAGGTCGTAATTCTCGGCGATAGTCGTACCAAAAACGGTAGCGAAGAAGGTGAGGTTCTCCTCGACAGTGAGATCTTGGTATAGAGAGAAGCGCCCAGGCATATAGCCCACGTGCTTGCGGATTTCTTTATAATCCTTGACGATATCCCAGCCCTCGATGCTTGCTGTGCCCTCATCAGGTAATAGGAGGGTAGTGAGCATACGAAAGACGGTGGTTTTGCCTGCCCCATCGGGACCTATGAGCCCAAAGAGTTCGCCTTTCTCGACTCCTAAAGAAAGGTACTGCACAGCTTGGGTATCGCCGTAGGACTTGCTGAGATTATGTATACTTATGCTTGTCATTTTATTAATTAGGTGTGAGCCACACAGGCTGTTTTGTTTTCTATTGTTAAAAAAGGTTGTACTTTTGCTACGAATTTAGATACTATACTTATATGCATTACTTATATCTCACTTTAGCGATTGTTTTAGAGGTCTTAGCTACTGCTCTTTTAGGTAAATCGGAAGGATTTTCCAAGTGGTTATTTGCCGTAGGCTCACTGTTGTCTTATGGCATTTGTTTTTATTTTTTATCCTTAGCCCTCAAGAATATTCCGCTGGGGGTAGCCTACGCTATCTGGTCGGGAGTAGGAATTGTACTGACAGCCATCGTGAGTATTCTTGTTTTCAAAAATAAAATAGACTTGCCTTTTGTATTGGGTTCCCTGCTTATCATCGCTGGCGTAGTGGTAATTAACCTCTTTTCAAAGGCAAATGGACACTGATTTTCCCCTTATTTTTTCTCTTTTCTTCTTGTTATCAAAATAAATACTACGCATATTACCAGTCCTACAAGAGCGGGTTTGGCTACTGACCAACCGCTTGCACCACTGCTTACTACGCTCCATAACAGTTTTAAAAGCGCTGCTAACACTATGGTGTAGAGCAATAAGCGCCATTTTCTCTTCCACGCTGAGACTATCAGCAGATAGAAAAAGAGCGGTATTGTTAGCGAGAAAAGTATCTTTTTTGCGTCCCACGCACCTTTGAGGTAGTCCATTTCGTAAGCTAAGAAGCTGAGCACCTTAGGATCGGTTTGTTGTGGAACGGAGAACCAAAACATACTGGTAAATAGGCAAAAGATACTCAATGACACTCCTGCATACGATTTTCTCAAAGCAAAATACACCATAGGCACGATAAAGAGCGGGCGCATATACCAGCTCAATATATTGTGATGTCGCACAAAAGTCCACTCAAAAAAGGAGTCATTAGTGAGAAAGACTACTATAAAAACTATGGTAAGCAGGGCGAAAATCGTTGCTATTACTTTGTCGTATTTCTTTAACATAGGGTTGTATTTGTTAGTAAGCTACAAAAAATGTGCTAAGAGTATGAGCTACAAGCTCTATTCTTGATAGACACGAGCCACAGGCTCGCGCCAGTGGGGGAGATTCTTTATACTTATCATATACTTAATATGCTAATAAAGTTAGCTCTTAATATTCCTCTGTTTCATCACAATCCGAGAGTTCATACGTGTAAACCCAGTAATCGGCTATCTGGTGAAACAGTTTATCATTTGTTTTGTCCCTTAATTGCATAAGTGCTTCGGCTACATCTTTCAGCTTCCAACCCTTGCTGTTTAGGGTAAACCACTCTTCTTTTAGCTTGTTTTGGGATAGATAATTATAGAACAATGCTTTTTTATCGGTATCTTCTCTAAGCCAATTGGGTATATTTTTAAGGTCTGTTATACGATTTATATCCTCTATTTCAAAGTTACAAGCATTATAACACAGCGCTGTATCGATATGATTCATAGAGGCAGGAAAGTCTCCTTCATATCCACTTCTTTCTATATCACCGAAAGGTATTATAGTTTCTCTATCGGTAAAATATACCAGTGGACTTGTGTGTTCCTTGCCATAACCGTATTCGTCCCAATAAGTAACTATCTTTTGTAAATCATCTTCACTGTAATGAATGTCTTTGCAAAATTGTTCAATTTCCTCAGTAAGCTCTTCTTCAATTTCTAACATATCCAAAATCATCAAAGTAACAAATTGTTTTTCATTGCTCGCCCTCTCGCTAAAATAACTCCATTCCAGCGACTCATCTACAAATATTTGTTTTCTGTCGCAAAAAAAATGGTGTAACAAGCCGGTATATTCTGCTCCTGTACCTAAGAACAAAGGTATTAAACAAGGCGGGTGAGGATACCAATATTCCCAAACAGGATTATAAGTATCTAAGATAGGTATCTTAATTTGATGAAGAATCAATTTCTGAAAGTCTTCTGTAAAATTTAATTCTTTTATTACTTGTTTTAGTGCATTCATCTTTTTTACTATTATAATGATGCTGTTTGCAGGTTAGTTTATGAGATTGCTTTTGAGGCAAAAGCAGAGGTCTTTGCCTTCGGGGTCTTTTTCTATGTAACAATCTTTTCGCAAGGGATAGTCCCACTCGCCGTTAAGGGTTTTTACTTTTTGGAAAGGGGGGACATATACCGTGCCTTTGTCCCAGAGGATTTGAATATATAGTACTCCGTTGCAATAAGCATAAGGCCCAGAAGGGTTTATTTCCTTTGAGGAATAACACATCTGAAAGTTCTTACGACCGTCGTAATCGCGTAGAGCTTGCGACCCCATAAACTTCTGAGTAAAGCATTCGTTATCCTCACCGAGCTCGTTTTTGTACAATTCGTAGAATGCAGGGCGATCTTCTTCGAACAAAGCATAATCGTCGGCACTTATGCGGTAATAGCGTTCATAGCCTGCTACCCAACTTACAAGTACTTTCATCAAATGGGTTTCGATCGCTTCGCAATAGCCCACAGAGAAAAAGTGTTCTCGGTCTACGAGCTCTTTGGTAAGCTTTATGTGTTCTATGAGTTTTAATTTCATCTTGTAGGTATAATTAGTTTTTCTTACTGATTTTGTGTGTTACTTAATTTTTATTGAATTACTTATAATAACGCTCCAATGCCTCTTTTGCCACTTCTACAATCTTATCGTTTACATCTTTTGCAAAATAGATAATACGACAGGGAACAAATACCATTATGAGTTTTTCTTCATACCAAAACATATAACAAACGTGCGACATTTCCATTATGGGGTCGAATACTATATAATCTTTATCCTTTAGAGAGTGTACAAACTTCATTAACGACTTATTGACAGATGAGAACGAAGATAATACATACACGTTGATGATGTGATCGAAAAAAAGTTCCGTATTGGTATACACATAAAGATTTGTCAGGCAATAATCCGCTTGTGGGTTGCGAACCAATATTTTATTCTGAGATAATACCGACGAGAGTGACCACATCAAAAGTCTATGTGTGGCCACAGCTTCTCCCTTCTCTCCTTTTTCTATGGTAAAGTGTCGCGAAGAATGGCAAAACTTCTGATGCGCTACGATATTTTGGATGGCAAGACTGTCTTTTGCCAAATGGGTATATTTTTCAAACTTGTCAAATTCTTGTATATTTCTAATACTGTCTACAGTTTGTGCTATCCCGCATACAGAGACAAAGAAGATGACAATACATATATAATAACGTTTCATATTGCTTGATATTTTAATTATGATTATGACAGAGTAAGGGATTGAATTCTTCTCGAGTAGATACTTTTATTCATCATCTAAAATAATTAACATTAAATGTGAGAGGAGTTAGCTCCGAACTTGCTCGCCCGACCTTTTAGCTTCGAAATTCAACCTCTGAGCTCCAATGTTTAACCTCCGAACTTATATCGGTTCATAGAACTCCAACCAATGTCCGTCCGGGTCTTCGAAGGTAAGCAATTTGCCGTAGGGTTCTTCCCTTATAGCTCCGATGAGCTTTACGCCTCTTTGTTTCAATGTATCGAAGAGTAGTTCTATGTCATCGGTTTCGAACATTATCCTTGTTTTCTGTGGGAGCACTTCACCTTTGCTTTCAGGTCTTTTCAATATGGCAAAAGACGTTTCGCCTACCTCAAACTCTACCCAATCGCCGTCGGTAAGTTTTATCCAGAAACCTATGTTGCGATAGAATTCTATCGACCGTTGCAAGTCGCTGACATAAATCCAACAAGCATATATCTTTTTGATTTTCATCGTAAGCGTTTTTAAATTACTCTTTTGTTTTCTGTGCCATTACTTTGGCAATCACGTACCATTTGCCCGATGCGTTTTTGAGCTCTTTTCGCCATTTGAAGGAAGTAGATGTTATCTCGGAGAATACATATCTCATCTCTTCGGTGGTATTTTCTGTCAGAATAATCTCATCGTCTGCCCTGCGAGCTGTCAGACGGATAGCCTCGCCCCTGCAACCGTAGAAAATGTCCCACGTCGAGCTTCGGGGGTTGAATATACGTAGCGTGGTGCCGTACTCGGCATCGGGCTGTTTGTTTTGCAAACGCTCCGAGCGTGAGGGGACAATAAAAACATCTTGTATCGCCGTACCTTCCAACACCCAAGAGAAAATCCATTCGCCTTTTACGCGTCTGGGTTCGTCGGCTTCCAGATGGTCTACCCATTCGATATTCCACTCGCCCACCAAAGCACCGAAAAAATCGTATTCTTCCGGTATGCGAGGGTCTTTTTTGTCATAATGTAATGCTTTGATAAATTCGTTCATAATTTATTGATAAATATGTGTTTTTCCAATACAAATAATAAAATGATTACTCACTCGTGTTAGCTCTGAACTAAACTAATTCACTTCTGAACTCACTCGTGTTAGCTTTTTACTGACTGATATTACCTATGAACTTACATTAGTTACCTTTTTACTAACAGATGTTACCTTCGAGCTCACTTGTGTTAGCTTTGAGGTAACTACTGTTACCTTCCAATCTAGAAAAGTGAGCTATAAACTAACTAAACTGAGTTTATAGCTCACATCTGTCAGTTGCCTACGGAGTGGGTGTAGACTCATTAGAGGCGGGGTTAGTGCCTTTGGAGCGTCTGCCTTGTAGTGCGAACCGTTTACCCAAATCTTCCTGAATGGATTTGGCATCTTGGTCGCCGAGTTTGGCAGCCATTTTAACACTCGCATAGTAGAGCAACGCCTGTGCATAAGCCTCGTGTCCTGAGAGCATCAGTGTGTCCGACAGGTTGTCGACCAACTGCTTGAGGCTGTTGTACACAGGTTGTAACGATTGGTTGAGGGTGAAATCCTTACCTAATTCCTCAGCTTCCATCATCGGGGGGATAAGTTTAGGATTAGATTTCACATACTCTGCCGTTTTGGAAACAAATGCCAATGTTTTGTCGCTCATCTTAGGCAGGCTCTTGCGGTCTTCCAACGTAAGGGTAACCAAATACGGAGCCAATAGCTCGCGAAGTTCTTTTAGCTTCTCTTGAAGCTTAGTGAGGGTCTCAGCAGGAACCTCCATACTAATCAAATTCTTCGGCATAACTTCAAAAATTAAAAATTATAGGACAAATGTAGGGATTTTTTGCGAATACTGTGTGCTTTTACAAAAGATTTTTAATACTGAATACTCAAGAAGACATTTTCGAATATAAAATATCTCTTTTAGGGACAATAAATAGCATTTCTTACTAATTAATCATTGAACAGCACTTCACCGTACATTCCTATCTTGAGATAGCTGTCGTTTTTAACCTTTATCTTGATGGCGTATACGAGGTTGGCGCGTTCGGATTTGGTTTGTATCGTTTTGGGGGTGAACTCGCTCTTTTGGGATATCCAGATTATTTCGCCTTGATAGGTGCGGTATTCGCCTTTTCCGGCATCGGTGCGCACGGTAACTTGCTGTCCTAACTTGATTTGGGATAGTTGGTCGCCGGTGATGTAGGCTTTTAGGGTTAGTACATCGGTATTAGCAATCTTATAGAGTGGCTTCCCGAACGTCTGCATTTCTCCTTTTAGGGCGTAGTTAGTAAGCACAGTGCCCGCAATGGGGTTGATAATTTCACCCTGATTAATTTGCTCTTGAACGGCTTCGGCATTCTTTTGCAGAGGAGCTTCTTGGCTGAGCACGTTGCGGTTCTGCGTGTTGATGTTGGTGAGACTGACCTTGAGTTGGTTTTCGGTTACGGCTATCTGCTTGCGAAGCTGGTCTACTAAAGCGGTGAGGTCGTCCAATTGCTTTTGTGTGGCAGCCCCACCACGTACTAAGTTTTGTGTACGCGTAAGCTCACGTTCCTGTTGGGCGAGTTGTGCGCGTTGTACTTCGAGTTGGCTCCGAATGAGTGCCACCTGGTCGGCAGGGTTTTGGGTTTTCTCTTTGAGTGAGGCAATAGTGGCTTCCACCTGTTCTTTCTGTATCTTGAGAAGGGCGACGTTTATCTGACCGACCTTTTGACCTTCGGTAAGAGTTTTGCCTTCTTCTACATCGTAGTCGATGAGTTGCCCCGTCTGTTGGGCAGAAACAATGACTTCGTCGGCTTCGAAGTTGCCAGAAGCGTCGAATTGGTTTTTATTATTGCAAGCTATTAAAGCTATCAATGTGGTAATAAGTGCTATCTTTTTCATTTTCCTATAATTAATTGATGATTTTCTTGAGCTTGGAGGAGTTGTATTTGGTGCAGGATAAGAGTTTGCTGGGCAAGATGCCAAGCATTGACTTTCTGCAAGTATTCGTGAGTGGTGATAACCCCGTTGTCTAACTGGACTTCAGCAGATTTAGCGACAGAGTGGCGCAAAGTTACCGATGCTTCATCTTGTTCTATCAGCTTTTGTAACTTTTTGAGTTGCTGGGACTGCTGAGTGAGTTCGAGTTTGGTGTTGAGTAAGAAGGCTTTACGGTCGGTTGCGAGACTCTCGCGGTTCAGACGCAAAATGTGTCTCTTGCTTGAAAGGTTGTATAGCGGACTTAGATTCCACTGCAAACGAAGCCCCGTGATGTAGTAGAAATCCGCTTGGTTGCTGAGCATATTGAGCGTGGGACGCCCGTAACCGCCTTGAAAAAAGGCACTGAGCTTGGGTAGAAACTCGGTGTTGAGCTGTTTTTCTTGTGCTTTGAACAATGATTCCTGTAGCTGAAATCCTTTGAGTTCAGGACGAAAAATTTCGGTGGATAGGGTTTGAGGCTGGGACTGGGGCGCAGGCTGTACTAGCTGGGAAGCGTTGGTGAGCTCTTTGCCTATGAAAGTAGACAGCATTTGCAAGTAGGTAGCTTGTGCGGCTTCGTACTCGGTGGTTTGCATTGTCACGCGGAGGATTTCGGCTTTCAGCTCGTTGACATTGCTGGGGAGGGTCGTGCCGTTTTTTAGGGCTACTTCTGCCTTCTTAAGTTGTGACTCTAGCGTTTCGATATTAAGGCGATTTTGAGATAGCTGCGCATTGATGAGGAGCACCCCAAAATATAGGTTGCTCACGCGTTGTTTTAGGGTGTACAATTGGGTTTCGACCGCTTGCATTTGGACAGCACTCTGGGCTTTGGCAATAGCCTTCTGACTGTGAATCGCACCACCCCCATAGAGCAGTTGGCTTACCTCGCCCACGACCTTGTATTGCTCTTTGTCAATCGTAGGTAAAGAGACGTTAGGAGGCAGTGGGAGTGCTCCTACAATGGTTTTAGAGAGGTCGGTTACTTCCGACTGGTAAGTGGCTTGCCCCAAGATAGAGAGCTGTGGAAGGTAAGCACGATTGGCATTGGCAAGGGTATAGCCTTCGGTTTTGGCTACCAAATCAAGCTTTTTGACGGTAGGGTAGTTCTCACGAGTAAGACGATAGCAGTCCTCCAAAGAAAGGATAGCCTGCGCTTGCGCGGTGAAAGTGAGGGCTATAGATGCGGTGAGTGTTAAGATAAGGTGTTTCATAATGGCAATCCTCGCCCCCGTTCCCCCTCTCTTTCGGAGAAGGGGCAAGCCATAAAACAGAGTAAAAGACTGATGAATTAAGGCTTTTAGGGGTATTATAGTGTTAATAAATTAGTTTAACCATTTGGTTAGGGTATAGATAAAAAAATGTTATTGCTTATATAGTATAACCTTAATCCATTGAGGGATAAGGGCTTTGCGCTGGAGCATTAGGGCTTTATATGCCTCTTTGTCGGTTCTGCTCAGGGCGGTAAAGATAGGCTGGGCGATGAAAGGGAATATCACTAAACTTATGACGTTAAGCACCGTGTGTATGAGGTTAGGTTCGTTGATTCGCCCTTGTGCTACGGCTTCGGCGTATTGCTGGGCTAAGACCGAATGCTCTAACGCTTGAATAATAGGGGTATTGGCAACAAAAGGTTCAGGATTAGCACGCACCTCGTTGAACATAAAGGTCGGTAATTCAGGTTCTTCTAAGAGCAAATCGATGTAATTAGCCACTACGCGCTCTATTTTCTCCTCTAAAGAGGTACTTTCATCATTGAGGATGACACCTACACCTTTAAGGAATTGCCCTATTGTTTCCATCATTACAATCTCAAAAAGCTTTTCTTTACTGCGGAAATAATAGTTGAGCATCGCGTGATTGATACCTGCTTCCTCAGCAATATCACGAGTGCGAGTACCAGCATAGCCTTTTTGGTGAAAAACTTTGCGAGCCGCCGCTTTGATGCGATCTTCGGTGCTTATATCTTTTGTCTTCTTCATCGTTACTTCTGATTTTCGAGGGCAAAGGTACAACGAGTTTTTGAATTAACCAAATGGTTAGAACAGAAATTTTAATTTTTTATTTGATTTATTACCTCTTTGGTAAATCGGCAAATTGTCTCATATATTGTCGTATCCTAAAGAATAACAAAGTTCAGATAGTCCCAAAAGAAAAAATTACCTTTTGTTAATCTAATTTGTAGGTGTTAAATTTGTTATTTGTCATTAAATTTCGTATTTTTGTCCTTTCAATTTTATTTTTATGAGTTTTCCAACCGACCTTGAAATAGCACATCATGCGAATATGTTGTCTATCAAAGAGATAGCTAAGAAACTAAATATATCAGAGGATGATATAGACCCTTATGGAAAGTATAAGGCGAAGCTACCCTTGCACCTAATAGATCCAAAGAAGATAGCCCAACACAAGTTGGTGCTCGTTACAGCGATTACTCCTACTCCTGCTGGGGAAGGTAAAACAACTGTGAGTATAGGACTCACCGAAGGACTGAACAGAATAGGCAAGAAAGCTATTGCTGTGTTAAGGGAACCTTCTTTAGGACCTGTGTTTGGTATCAAAGGGGGAGCTGCTGGTGGAGGTTATTCTCAGGTAGTGCCTATGGAGGATATCAACTTACATTTTACAGGAGATTTTTCAGCTATTGAACGCGCTAATAATCTCTTAGCTGCGGTAATTGATAACAACTTACAGAGTAAGACACATTCCATAGGGATAGACCCTCGTACAGTGGTATGGAAGCGAGTGATGGATATGAATGATCGTGCTTTGCGGCATATTGTAGTAGGTTTGGGAGGGGTTACTCATGGTATTCCTCGTGAAGATGGATTCAATATTACCCCTGCTTCTGAAATTATGGCTATTCTGTGCTTAGCAGAGAATTTTTCTGATCTTAAGCGCCGTATAGGCAACATCTATGTAGGAAAAAAGTACGATGGTTCCCCTGTTTTTGCTCGTGACCTCAAGGTAGTAGGGGCGATGGCATTGCTGCTCAAAGAAGCTATCAAGCCAAACTTAGTACAGACTCTTGAGAATAATCCAGCTATCTTACATGGAGGACCTTTTGCTAGCATTGCTCAAGGTACTAATACGGTATTAGCAACCAAAATGGGACTTTCCTTAGGAGAATATGTAGTCACTGAAGCCGGTTTTGGGGCAGATCTTGGAGCAGAGAAGTTCCTTAATATTAAGTGTACTTCCGCAGGCCTCGCCCCCAATGCAGTGGTTATTGTAGCAACCATACGGGCATTGCGCCACCACGGTGGAGCTAAGAAGGAGGAATATAATACTCCTGATTTGGAATGTGTAAAAAGAGGTATTACTAACTTAGAAAAACATATAGAGAATATACAGCTTTTTGGGCTTAAGGCGGTGGTAGCTATTAACTACTTTCCTCATGATAGTCAGGAGGAAATTACTTATATCCAAGCTTTTTGTAAGGAAAGAGGTGTGAAGGCAGTTGTTAGCCGGGGTTTTAGTGAAGGAGGAAAAGGCACTGAGGAACTTGCTCATGCTGTAGTGGATATAGCTGAAAGTAATGAGAGTCACTTTACGCCTTTATATGATCATGCCGCTCCAGTGGAGGAAAAAATAAAAACTATAGCTACTCATATATATGGAGCAAAAGGAGTGAATTATAGTACTAAAGCCCTGAGTCAACTTAAGCAAATCAGCAAATTAGGTTTTGACAAACTACCTATTTGTATGGTAAAGACCCCTAAATCACTCAGCGATGATGAGAAGAAGCTTGCACGTCCTACGGATTTTGAAATAACCGTTCGTGAATTTGAGTTTGCCTCCGGTGCAGGCTTTCTTATTCCAATCTTAGGAGATACCGTTCGTATGCCAGGCTTGCCGAGTGTTCCCGCTGCCGAAGGGATGGATATAGATGATCAAGGGGTGATTACAGGACTTAGTTAATTATGATTTCAAAAGAAATAACCCAAAGAATAGACCAATTCCTCGCTACATTACCCTCAGATTCACTGGGGGCGTGTAGGGAGCAGTGGGTAGCATTTGTACAGATGTATGCCCAAAACTATCACATACAACAGCAAAAGATAGAGCGACTTGCCCTAAAGACAGCAGAGGGTATAGAATTGATCCCTATAGCCAATATTCTCTACTTACAGAGTGATAAGGGCTATACAACTTTTTTTCTTAAAGGAAGAGAAAAAATATTGGTCAGCAAGGTGCTCAAGTTATTTGAAGAACTTTTGCCTGCCTCACAGTTCGTGCATTGCCACCAGTCCTATTTGGTCAATAGCCACTATATCAAGAAATATCTTAAAGAAGGCATCTTGGAACTGATCACAGGTGAGCGTATTCCTGTAGCCGAACGTCGTCGGGAGCAGGTGCAACAATGGTTAATGGGAAGCGAATAGCTTTTCAATTATCGTTTTTCCCAATTTAACCGCGAATATTTACCCCCCCCCCCAGCGAATATTGATTCTTTTTGATATTTTTGGAATTATTTTTTAATTTTGCACTATTATAATTAAATTAAAATTTTATGAATAAAGAAATTCCACAGGATTTACCTTCTTACTTCAGAGCTCATCCTGAGCAGTTTGTTCTCAAAGGAAATACCTCTAAGAAAATCATTAATGGTGTCCTATTCGCCATCTTCCTTGCCTTAATGATTTATCCCGAAATCACCCCCGCAGGAGAACTCTGGATATGGCGCATTATTGCAGGAATAGGAATGGCATATACAGGTTTTAGCATATGGCTTGGATCTGATTTTTATAACAAACAAACTCAGACAAAGATTGTACAAGCAGGCATCAAGAAGTTTGATTCCTCAGCTACGACCGAGAAGGACTTAGTTGCTTTTTTGGAAGCTGAAAACTTCAGAGAACTCGCCAATATTCCTGCTAAGGATAACCAACCGCTTCAGCTTTACATCTATGAAGACGTAGCAGGAAAAGCATTCTACTTACTCCTGATGAAGTATTTCTCTCCTTCGGATTTCAGAGGAATCACTCCTGTAAAAATCATCTCAGGAGTTGAGTATGATAAGCATAAGGCAATGATACAAGCTATGAAATAACACTACATAACTGAACCTTATATAAGGCTGTCCTGATAAGACAGCCTTTGTTGTAAGCATATGCAGCCAGTAATTGTAAAAAACCTTCCTACCCCCTCTTTTTTGCGAATATAGCGATTTTAAAGGCGAATATTTACCCCCCCCACAGTAAATATTAATTTTTTTGACTTTTTAGAAATTATCGCTTAATTTTGCGCTTTATTAAACAAATTAAACATATTATTTATGGGATTATTGGATAACAATATCACTTTTTCCTAATCTAGAAGGCAAGGTGCCTTTGGAAGACTTATTTGAGGTAATCAAACAAAAACTAGGAGATAAGTACAAGGTAGAGTTCTTCAAAAAAGGCAATGTAGCCTCACAGGTATTAGGCACTTCTGCAGCAGAAGACCGCATTTTCATATCCAAAAACGCCTACCACCGTACTTTTATCACTGTAAAATATGCTCCTATGACTGAGGATATGTCCCGTGAGGATACTTATTTGGGCTTTGACCGAACTACAATGAAGTGGTGGCTTAAGGGGCTTTATAACGAAGGTGGGATGATCGGGCGATGGATTATCCAAACCATTTACGGTAGTAATAAGGATTTTGACGGAGACATCTTGGAGGCGATCAATAGCAAATACCCTATACAACAGAAAGATCAAAATGTAGGTATCTCTGCCCTTTGGAAGAAAGACAAATAAAAATCTGCTATTGATATGAAGAAACTCACCCTCTTAGTAGTGGCTGTGTTGGCTTTTAGCCTTAGTAGTTGTGAATATCTCAGACTTTGGAAAAAAGCCATTTTTCCACCGGCTAAGTATGACCTTACCAAAGGGATCATAGGAACGGATATGGAGAGCTATCCACGATATATAGATGATATCCTAAAGGAACTCACCGAGACAGGGAAAATCAAATCCGCCGAAGATGCTGAATTCTATGCCATAGGTGCCAACGTGCTCCGTTTGGATCTGGATGAAGTAGCCAAGGAATCCAAGGTTTTGGTCAAGGTACTCACCAACGTAGAGACAAGTGCTTTTCGGGTCTTCTATATACGTTGTGACAGCGATCGCAGTATCTTTGGAGAGGAAGGCAGCTCTGCCTTTGTGCTCAAGCGAGACGATGAGACTGCGGCTACCTATGACGACTATAAGGACATACTGTTTCGCCTTTCCGATGTCAAGCCTCTTTTACAAAAGGTTCCCTCCATCCTGAAGAAAGCACTACAAGAATCCGAGGAAAGTGCCTTTGTAACGAGCTGGGAGATCAGCCGTAACCACCAGACGAAAGCCTTTGAGATAGAAGTGCGTACCCAACCCATGGTACTGGCTGCCCAGACAACTACTTTCCGCTTCGATGCTGAAGGTACACTTATAGATACTAAAAAACCAATCAAATTATAAAATGAAAAAAATCACCCTTTTATTAGGTATGGCACTTACCTTTGTGCTTACCTCTTGTAGCTTTATCTTTGGTAACAAGATGACAGAAAAAGCAGGAATAGAAGAAGCTAAAGCTATTCTGGCGAAAGAACAACCTTTTGTGGGAAAAGAATTCTACAAAATAAGCCTACACACAGGAAAACCCTTAGAAGATGCCTTCAAAGGACTTACTGCCGTTTTCAAAGATCCTGAAAATGAGGGTAAGTATATCTCTCAGGCTTATTGGAAAATAGGCAAACTACAGAACCCTCAAGAAGATTCTGTTAGTGATAACTTAACTCCTTTCAAAGTAGAAGAGATCGATACCGATATGGTGGTAAAAGATGCGGCCGAGCTTTATAAATTCCTTGAAAACAATGAAGAGTTAAAGGATTTCAATCGCTTCAACGTACGCGATATGACCATTGTCAAATGGAATGGCAAAATGCAAGTAGTCTATAATTTAACTATGCGTAAGAAGAGTGGTTCTACTACTTACTCAGGAAGGAAGAGAACCATTTCCTATTATGAAATTTCTGCCACAAGAGATGATGAAGGTAAATTTTATATTATAGGAGAAGATTAATCAGTAGAAGTATGAGCTATATAGATATTCAATATGTAATATAATTTTTTCTTAGAAATCGGTCAGAAATTAAAGAAATTTGACTATAAAAATTATAAAAATAGAAATGTTAACTTTTATAGAGGCTATTCTTTTTGGATAGCCTCTTTGCTATAGAGCATTTTTTCAATATTCTGTTCTAAATTTTCAGTAAGCTCCCTTAAGTAAGAGAGTTGCTCTGTGAAGAAAAGCATCTCTTGAGGACGAATATTCTCTTGAGAGTTTTTTTCAGCAAAATTTCCTTCGGTATTGGAGAATAATTCTAGGGTTTTCTCTTTGAGTTCTTCAAATACTTTTGGGTTGAAGGGGATAACCTCCTGTTTGAGTTTCCCATCTAATAATTCAACACAGTGTTGGAGCTTATGTTGAATTTCTTGGATAGCTCTTACAAAGAGACTATTTATAAGTGCAGAAGAGTTCTCTGTTAGTTGAGTACTGAGAGTAGCTACACAGGATAGAAAATCCTGTTGGAGTACTTGAATCTCATTACGTATGGCATAGTTCTTTTGCTGGGATTTAGGCTCTTGTAACATGCGCTGTAGACCTGCGTTAAGGTTAGCCAAAGCTAAGAAAGCTTTTTTACGTGCTACCTTATATTCGGTGGTAACTTCAGGGTTCTCTGTACGCTTGATAAGCTCGTTAGTATAACCTAAATTAGCTTTTAGGCTTTTTACTATAAGTAAATTATAGTTCTTATGTTCCCAAGAAGGGAAAAGCAGATAATTAGCGCTTACCGATAGGGCAAAGGCGATGAGAGTATCTACTACCCGATACTGTACCACACTCATAGCATCGGGGACAAAGAGGGCATATACTAATACAATATACAAAGTGAGGAAGATAGCACTCATACTGAAATTCTCCTGTAGAAGACCATATCCCATAGGCATACATAAGAGAATAATAGTGGCATAGATGTATTTATAAGTATCAAAATTAAGATGAAATATATATTGACTTATATAAACAATAACTAAGGCAATACCAGCTCCAATAAGTGTTCCCAGAGCTCTGTCCTTGGAACGAGAAAGAGTAAGTCCATATCCAGGGCGCATAATCACATACACTGTAAAAAGTATCCAGTGAGGATTTTGTACTTCAAAAGCATGACCTATTAGATAACCAATGACAGTTACAATAGAAAGTCGTAGGGCATGACGAAAAAAGGAAGAATGAAGAGAAAAGTGATCTGCTAATCGCTTGATGGAATAGTTATCACTACTGACAAACCTACGATAACTTTTTTCATCACGGAAGCTCACCTCTTGGGTATAGTAATTATTGAAGATTTGTTGTACATTATAGATGTTCTGGGTCTGTTTCTCCAGATAATAGTACATCTTCTCTAAAAGTGTTTGTTCCTCTGAGAAACTTCCCTCTTGACTGACACTAATGTAGGATTCTTTAAATTCTAATTGTTTTTTAAGCAAACTCTTTAGACTAATTGAAAAGGATTCTTTTTTTCTTTCTCCGATGTAATCAGCCATTTTAAGAAGAATATTAGAAAGTTCCTCTAAGAAATTGGTATATCTCTCAAGAAAAACACTATTTTTGGAGGCATATTTATCTACTTTCTCATAAGGAATAGGATTTGCTATAGCAAGTTCAAAAATATCAACAATTTCAATGAAAATAAGAAATTGTCGTTGAAGGTAATTTGTCTTTCCTGACTTGGAACGAGAGTCTAAAAGAACAGCACGCAGTTTTTCATACTGATCGTTTAAGGCTGTTTGTAAGAAGAGAAGAACTTGCTTATTGGCATCTCTGTTTTTCACATCACTGATAAGAACAGCTCGTGTATGTAAGTACTTTGCCATAAGGGACATACATTTGGCAAGGAGTTGTTCACTGTATTGGCGAGGACGTATCCACATTAGTACTCTTACTAAGAAAATATACCAGACTCCTGCTATGAGAATATATAGGGCATTATATAGGATACTTATCCCTGTTAGAGGGCGAGCAAGGGCTAACGTAATCGTAAATATTCCTGCAATAGAGACCATTGCTGCACGTGCACCATATAAGGAAATATAAGCATCACAGAAGATAAGTATGGACATAGTTAGTAGCAGTTGCCAAAGAGAACCATACGCATGGACATAATTTATAGTGATAGAACTAACTACCACAAAAAGAGTAGCAATGGCAATCCCTCCTAAGTGATGTTTTCTATTTCCTGGAATATCACTTGGAGCTATTACGATAATAGTAGTAGCTGCAGTGAGACCGGCGGAAAGATTATTAAAAAGCCAGCCTGCGAATAAGCAAGAAAGAATAGCAAAGGATTTCAAGATGCCTATAACAAAAGCATAACTCTTGAAGAATTCTAAGAAATTAGTTCGTTTCATACAGGTTAATAGGATTCTCTCAAACTTCTTATCTATTAAAAGAGTCTTTCCCTTACAAAAAATATGCCATTAAGGAATTAATTCCTATGAAAGTTAAAGCTGTTTTAAACAAATAAGATGAAAATCATCTGTTTAATGTTTTGATAACTAGTAATAAAAATTCTTATTTAAAATAATTAAAAATAAATATTGTATATTAAAAAAATAATTTATACCTTTGCAGTGTTGTTGTTTGGATGTAAAAGTCCATCTGTAAAGGGATGTTTTTAGTATTTCATTTCCGTTACACTTTTCTAATGAGTATGTTCTTTTTAGTGTTTTTATATCAGTTGTTTACCCTCATTAGAAAACAGTTAGTTTTAAGTAAAAAATCCTCACAAACTTGTGAGGATTTTTTTATTTTATTACATAGGAACCCTCATCAGATACTTGCTGCAATCTTAGGAAGAGCATATTCAATAAGTTTTTCTACAGCTTTTTTGGTATCAGCGGTAAAGGTACCTGTAGGACGATTGGCGATAATGGCATTGAGGGAAACGGCTTGATGTCCTAAAAGTTTAGACAAGCCATAAATGGCAGCAGTCTCCATTTCCATATTGGTCACTTTATAACCATTATAGCAGAAGCTATGTAGCTTTTCATTAAGGTGCTCATCTTCAGGAGTAAGTCGCAGTTTTCTCCCTTGTGGGGCATAGAAACCAGGAGCTGTACCTGTAATTCCCTTAAAGATCTCAGGACTGTATAGCTTTTGAGAGAGTAACTCTCCACAGGCTACTATATAAGGATGCCCTTTATCCATATTCCAATGGCTATGTGTGATAAAATTCTTTTCCATATCTGCTTCTCGTACTGTAGGACTATCTTTATAAGAATGTAAAAGACAATCCATTCCCAGTCCATAAGCGGAGAGAACAATGCTATCCACAGGAATTTCAGCCTGTAGAGAGCCAGATGTTCCTAAGCGAATGAATTTCAATGGCGTAATCTGTTCTTTGGGAGCTCTTTTCTCCAAATCAATATTGAATAAAGCATCTATTTCGTTTAGGACAATATCAATATTATCAGTACCAATACCTGTGGAGACTACTGAGAGACGTTTCCCTTGAAAAGTACCTGTATGGGTGACGAACTCTCGCTTATGTGCGGTGAATTCTACAGAATCAAAGTGAGCAGAGACCACAGGAACTCGTTCTGGATCCCCTACTAAGATAATAGTGCTTGCAATATTCTCTTTTCCAATGTTAAGGTGATAGATACGACCTTCTCCAGAGAGAATAAGTTCAGAATTTTGTATCTTCATAATATTATTAATTAAAATTTCTTGTTGAGAATTCTTTATAAGGAACGCTTCCCTCCTACAAAAGGAACGATAAAGGCATCGGTAAAGCCTTTTTTCTTAGCAATTTGTAATAAATTCTCTATTTTTCTTTTATCTATCTCTCTCCCATAATAGTAACGGAAAGAAGTTCCTATTTTTTCTTTAAAAATAGGGCTAAGACCTTTAAAATTGGCGGGTATTGCGTCCAAATTCTTATTACTGGTAGCTATTTGTACTCGGTAGAAAGTATCTCCTTTGTCAGTGGATGAAGAATCCTTGGTCAAAAGGCTGTTGTTCTTAAGCCAATGATAATAGTTGTTGATAGCCTTTACAATACCTTGAGCTACTTGCTGTTGCCCTTCAGAGGAATTGAGGAAGTCGCGTTCTGCTTGGTTACTAAGGAAGCCTGTTTCAATAAGTACAGAAGGCATATAGGTCTGGTGTAGAACGATAAAACCAGCTTGTTTTACCCCTCGATCGCGGCTTAGAGGGTTTTCGGCTAAGGCATTTTGAATACGTTTACCCATCTGGATGCTCTGCTCTAAGAACTCTTCTTGCATGATAGAAAGTCCTATGAAGGACTCAGGTGAATTGATGTCATAACCGGCATATTTCTCTTTATAGTCCTTCTCTAAGTAGATTACTTGGTTCTCCTCTTTAGCTACTTCAAAATTGAGGTCATTAGCATGTAATCCCAATACATAGGACTCTGAACCATGAGCTTCTTTGTTAGGAGAGGAATTACAATGTACGGAAATAAATAAGTCAGCCTTTGCTTTGTTGGCAATAGCACCTCGTTCATAAAGTTCAATAAACCGATCATCCTTGCGTGTATAGGTGACTTTATATAAAGGATTCTTTTCAAGTTCTTTACCTACCAAAAGGACAATCTTTAATACTATATCTTTTTCATATATTTTTCTATGAACTTTGCCAGGGTCTTTCCCTCCATGACCAGCATCTAAGACAATTTTGAATCGTTCTGTTTGTGCTGATGCTGAGAGGAAGAAAAATAAAAAAATATAATAAAAATATCTCATCAATTATAAAATTTCTTTAAAAACAATCAGAATCTTTGCTTACCTCTTTTGTGATACGAAAAATATCCGTAAGTTTGACCTCTGAAAATAAAGTTTTTACCTATTGCTTAAATCTTTGATTCTCAAAATGCAAAGGTAAAAAAAAATGTTGAACTTTCATAGGTACTTGCTTATATTTTGCAAATTAATAAAAAATATACTATACTTATAGGCATTATTGTATGCTTTGTGGGACTTTCTGCTCAAAGGAAATTAGTAGTTGATAAGCCACAAGAGCATTCTTTTTCCTGCTTGTTAGAAAGTTCAATATCAGATACCATTATCAAGGACAAACCTGCACAGTTACGAATTTCTTCTAAAGAAGAATCCATCAAAAAGGATACTTTATCTCACCTCTCTTTAAAAGACAGTTTAGCGCCTCCCGTAGGTAAGGAGGATAGTTTGCGTAAATCTCCTTCTATGCTGACTGATATAGTTCGTTATCATGCCAAGGATTGTGTGATTATCAATCGCCCCAAGAAAGAGATTACTCTTTATGACCAAACACAAATTACCTATACGGATACAGACCTTAAAGCAGGAATCAGTGTGATTAATTACGAAAAACGAGAAGCCTATGCAGGGAGGATAAAGGATAGTTTAGGAGAACTCACACAAGCTCCTGTATTCAAGCAAGGAGAACAACTCATAGAGCCTGATTCCATCAGGTTCAATTATGTAACAAAAAGAGCTGTTATACGGAATGCTTATACAACTCAGGATGAAAATAAGATACGCGCACAAGTAATTAAAAAAGAAAATGACTCCACTTATTTTCTCAAGGAAGGGATGGTGACTACGGCAGAAGATCTCTCCGACCCTGATTATTATATTCGCTTACGTAAAGCTAAGTTTGTTCCTAAAAAGAAAATAGTAGCAGGGTTTAGTAATATGTATATCTCCGACGTACCTACTCCTATTGCACTCCCTTTTGCTTATTATCCCATGACGGACTCACGTACTTCAGGACTCCTTTTCCCTACCTTTGGAGAGGTAAATGATAGGGGGTATTATCTGCAGAATGGAGGTTATTATTTTGTGATTTCAGATTATCTAGATTTGTCTCTTACAGGGGATTATTATACCAATGGCAGTTATGGAATCCGTGCAGCTTCTACCTATCGTAAGCGTTATAAGTACAGTGGAAGTTTTAACCTACGTTATGAAAACCTTATTCATAGCCAACGTGGCTTCCCTGATTATAGTCGTAATTCTATTTATAACATACAGTGGTCTCATTCACAGGATAGCAAGTCCAGTCCTCTTTCTTCTTTCTCAGCTTCGGTGAACTTAGGGAGCTCCACTTATTATCGCAATTCATATAATCAACAGAATTCAGCAAACTTCTTGAACAATACCCTTTCTTCTTCTATTTCCTATTCAAGAACATTTCCTTCGTATCCCTCTGTGAACTTGTCTCTTACAGCATCTCACTCACAAAATACTAATACACAAAGTATTCAGATGACCTTACCTGCTATGCGGGTGAGTATGGAACGTATTTATCCTTTCGTGAAACAAGGAATGCCTAAGAAAGGGTTGATACAGAATATCAATTTTAACTATAGCCTACAGGGAGATAATCGTTATAATACCACCGATAAAGAATTTTTCTCTTCCCAAATGTTCGCTAAGGCACAAACAGGGTTCCGTCACAGTATCCCTATCAGTACAAACTTTAAAGTACTGAAGTTTATAAGCTTTTCCTTGAACACCTCTTTGAATGAAACTTGGCAGTTTAAGACTGTAAAATATCATAATTATAACGATATTACAGGAAAGGTAGCTAAGGATACTATAAATGGATTTGCTCGGTACCATACATATAATTTTGGGGTAGGGATGGGGACGACCATTTATGGGACTTTTGACTTTGGAAAAGATAAGAAAATACAAGCTATCCGCCACGTGATGCGACCCTCGGTTAGTTATGGGTATACACCTTCCTTTGATAATTATTATACTTACTATGTGGCTGATGCTTTCGGAACGAAACGTGATTATAGCCGCTTTGAAGGGGGATTATATGGAGCTCCTGGAAGGAATGAATCTAGTTCTATGAGTTTCTCCTTGAGTAATACCTTTGAAGCAAAGGTACGTACTGCAGCAAAGGACTCTCTTGAAACAGAAAGTAAAAAAGTAATGCTTCTTAATAGCCTAAACTTCTCTTCAAGTTATGATTTAGTGCGTAAGCAATTCTCTCCTTTGAATATGACAGGAGGTACTCAACTTTTTGACAATAAGTTAGGAGTGAATTTTGGTGCTACTTTTAACCCCTATGCCATTGATGCAAATGGAGTTCAGATGGACAAGTTTAATATTAATAATGGAGGGAGTTTATTTCGCTTGACCAATGCAAATATGACTCTAAATTATGCTTTTTCCAGTAGGAACTTTAAAAAAGGGAAAAATACAGACAATACTCAATCAGGAGGACGTGCAGATGACCTTTTTGGTTCGGCAATGAATACAGACCTGAGTAAGCCTATGAAGGAAGATGATCCTGAAGATAAAGAGAAAGAAGAAAAACAACGACATTATTATGCTTCTATGCCATGGGACATCACTCTTGCTTATTCACTTTCTTATTCCAATACCAACCGAAATCCTATGATCTCTACCAATTCTCTTATGGTGTCAGGAAATGTGGATTTAACTCCCAAATGGCGTGTTGGCGCCTCTTCAGGGTATGATTTTAAGGATAAGGGAGTAACCTATACGCAGATACGTTTTGAGCGAGACCTCAATAGCTTTCGTATGTCCTTTAGCTTTACGCCCTTTGGAGATAGAAATTCATGGTATTTCTTTATTGGAATAAAAGCATCAATGCTCTCCGATCTTAAGTGGGAGAAAAACAAATCACCTGATAGAGTGCTTCAGTAATAACTCTTGATATAAAGTGATTAATTAAGGACGACTAAAATTTAAATTAAATACTATTTTAACATGAAAAAAGTAATTCTTTCTTCAAATGCGCCTGCACCTATTGGCCCTTATAGCCAAGCCATCTTAGCAGGTGACACACTTTATGTGTCTGGACAAATTCCTATTGATCCTAAAACAGGAGAAGTAGTACAAGGAGGCATTGAGCCACAAACCAACCAAGTAATGGAAAATATTAAAGCCATCTTACAGCAAGCAGGCTATAGTTTTGACCATGTGGTAAAGACTACCATTCTCTTGGATGACCTTAACAATTTTGGTAAGGTAAATGAACTCTACGGAGCTTATTTCCAAGCAGAAGGAGCTCCAGCTCGTGAAACTTATCAAGTAGCTAAGCTCCCTAAAGGAGTTGCTGTGGAAATTTCCTGCGTTGCAGTGAAATAGTTAAAAAAATAAGAGGCTATCCTGAAGAAGGACAAGCCTCTTATTGATAATGCTAAGAATGGTTGTAACCCAAGTGATGAAAAGGGCTTCCTAAAAGTTTCCGTTGCTTAAAAAGGGAAAAAATTAAGAAAAATAGGATACTCAAAAAGAATAGAGTGAGTTATTATCTATTTTCTTAAAGTTGTATTGGTAAATAAATTCTTCATGGTGTAAAAAATATATTTTTATATTAGGTAAAATAACTACGAATATTCTCCTATAAAAACAATAATTTTATATTAATAATTGTTGTGAATTTACGGTTCATCACACTTAGAATAGAACTTATAAACTATAATTGATTTTCATATATTAGAAATAAGAATATGGCAGATTCCGTTCTACAACAAATAGAGACTCTTCGCACAGAGCTTAATGAACATAATTATAATTATTATGTGTTAGATAGTCCTACTATTTCTGATTATGAGTTTGACCAAAAACTCAAACATTTACAGGAGTTGGAACATCAATATCCACAATATAAGGATCCCAATTCTCCTACAGTAAGGGTGGGAGGAGAGATTACTAAGAATTTTCCTACAATAGTCCATGAATTTCGTATGTATTCCTTGGATAATTCCTATTCTAAAGAGGAACTTAAGGAATGGGAAAAGCGTGTGCTAAAACTCTTAGGAAAGGACAAAATATCCTTTGTTTGTGAACTTAAGTATGATGGAGCTTCTATAGATCTTACTTATGATGCTGGCAAACTTGTACAAGCTGTTACTCGAGGTGATGGAATACAGGGGGATGAGATCACGGCTAATGTACGTACTATTCGTAGTGTACCTCTTACTCTTAAGGGAGATTATCCTGAATATTTTCACATACGAGGAGAAATTATTATCCTCAAGGAAGGATTTAAAAGAATGAATGAACAACGTATTGCAGAAGGAGAAGATCCTTATATGAATCCACGAAATACTGCCAGTGGAAGTCTCAAATTACAAGATACTACTGAAGTGGCTAAGCGCCCTTTAGATTGCCTGCTTTACTATGTAGTAGGGAATAACTTACCTATACAGACACAGTTTGAGGGATTACAAAAAGCTAGAGAATGGGGTTTTAAAGTTCCTACTCAATCCAAACTATGCCATTCCACCCAGGAAGTAATGGATTTTATCAACTATTGGGATACCCATCGGCATGACTTACCTTATGAAACAGATGGGGTAGTGATTAAGGTCAATGACTTTCAGGCTCAGCAGGAGTTAGGATATACCTCTAAATCTCCTCGTTGGGCGATTGCCTATAAGTTTAAGGCAGAAGAAGTAACCACGACTCTGGAGAGTATTTCCTACCAGGTAGGACGAACAGGAGCCATTACTCCTGTAGCAAATCTTACTCCAGTGCTCTTAGCAGGAACTATTGTAAAAAGGGCTTCGTTACATAATGCTGATCAAATTGCCAAGCTTGACCTACACCTTGGTGACCAAGTATTTGTGGAAAAAGGAGGAGAGATTATCCCTAAAATAACTGGAGTAAAAACAGATGAGCGCAAAGCAAATGCTACAACTGTAACTTTTATTACCCATTGTCCCGAATGTGGTACAGCATTGGTACGTAATGAAGGTGAAGCACAACATTACTGCCCCAATGCTTATGGTTGTCCTCCTCAGATCACCGGGCGCATACAACACTATATTTCCCGTAAGGCGATGGATATAGAGGGCTTAGGTTCTGAGACGGTAGAACTTATGTTCCGTGCGGGGCTCATACATAATTATGCTGACCTATATGAGTTAAAAGTTGAACAAATACAGAACTTAGAACGCATGGGTGAGCGAAGTGCAAAGAATATTATTGAAGGAATTGAGAAATCTAAAGAAATACCTTTTGACCGAGTACTTTTTGCCTTAGGAATTCGTATGGTAGGGGAGACAGTTGCCAAGAAGTTTGCTCGTATTTATAAGACCTTGGAGGCTTTTCGTTCAGCTACTTATGAACAACTTACTCAGATAGATGAAATAGGCGATCGCATAGCTCAAAGTGTTATAGAATTCTTTGCAGATGATAGGAATAAAGTTATCTTGGAGCGATTGCAATCTTATGGAGTACAGTTTGCTCTTAAGGAGACAGCCAATTTTCCTCTTTCCGATATTCTCAAAGGAAAAACTTTAGTTGTTTCAGGAGTCTTTGCCCGTTATTCTCGTGATGAACTTAAAGCTCTTATAGAGAATCACGGAGGCAAGGTAGGTTCGTCCATTTCTTCCAAAACAAGTTATGTAGTGGCAGGGGAGAATATGGGACCTAGCAAGCTGGAAAAAGCCACACAATTGGGAATACCTATTCTCTCCGAAAAAGAGTTTGAACAGATGATAGGAGAGAAGAAGTAAGAAAAGTTTCTGGTTCTCTTAAGTATAGCAATTAAAAATATATTCTCTAGAGAAAAAGAGGCTATCCGAAAAGGGGTAGCCTCTTTTTGTAGAGTAGTATGATTAATCTTTTTTCTGGCTATTCACTATTTAATAGATGCTTCATAGATACTTTCAATAGAACTTGCTAAGGTTTTATTGAATTCACTATCGGATTGTTGGGCAGATAACCCCTCAGAGAGTGCACGAGAGAAGCTAGCAATCACTCCATGATTCTTAGCAAGGATTTCATTAGCTTTTTCACGAGAATAACCTCCTGAAAGGGCTACTACACGGACAACTCTTGGATGTTTAGTGAGAGGTTCGTAGAAATTTTCTACAGTAGGTAGGGTAAGCTTAAGCATTACATTGGAGGAAGCAGGAAGTTTATCCAAGTGTTTAAGGATTTCTTCTCTTAAGATTGTCTCTGCCTCTGCCTTATCAGGAATATTAATATCTACCTCAGGTTCAATGATAGGAATAAGTTCTGCAGCAATAATTTGGTCAGCTATTTCAAACTGTTGTGCCACAATTCTTGCAATTCCTGGCTTAGAGGCTTTCTTTATTACTGAGCGCATCTTGGTGCCGAATACATGGTGCTCATTAGCTCTTTTGAGTAAGTCAGTGAGATTAGTGATAGGTTTCATGAGTTGTACTCCATCAGCATCCAAATCCACTAAACCTTTATCTACTTTTAGGAAAGGTAGAATATGTTTTTCTTCCCATAAGTATTCAGCAGTATATTTGCCATCAATCTTATTATCCATAGTTTGTTCAAAGAGGATAGCTCCAAGGATTTTGCTATCATTGAAGGCTGGACTTTTGATAATGCGAGTACGCATCTTGTGGATAAGGTCAAACATCTCGGCATCGTTCTTGTAAGCGCTTTCATCTACTCCATAGAGTCTTAGAGCTTTAGGAGTACTTCCCCCACTTTGATCAAGGGCAGCAATAAAGCCTTTGCCGTTTCTCATTTTTTCTATTTTTTCTTTCATAATAAGTAAATATTTAATTAGCCAATTGGATGATCTGCCAATGTGCTATGAGTTATAAGATGAGACAAAGGTACGAATTAATCTGTAATAAATCAATATCAATAGAAATTATTATTCTCTATCTTAAAAGAAATATTTAACCAATATATTTATTCTTTGTTACTCAAATTTTTTCACTACAAGGGCAGAATTAGTTCCTCCAAATCCAAAGGAATTGGAAAGGAAAGCATTAATTGTTTGATTTTCAGTCTGAGTAATGATACGGAGCTTTTTGGAATCCTCATCGAGAGTTTCAATATTGATATTAGGAGCTATAAAGTTATTTTGCATCATTAGTACGGAATAAATAATCTCGCTAGCTCCTGCCATCCAACATTCATGCCCTGTCATGGATTTGGTAGAGCTTACAGGAATTTTACTTCCAAATATCTGATAGATAGCTT
Source organism: Capnocytophaga sp. G2 (assembly GCF_035282625.1). Classification (NCBI taxonomy): domain Bacteria; kingdom Pseudomonadati; phylum Bacteroidota; class Flavobacteriia; order Flavobacteriales; family Flavobacteriaceae; genus Capnocytophaga; species Capnocytophaga sp. G2. Next base: position 75,770 of record NZ_JAYKBU010000012.1, read on the forward strand.
TTGCCTCATTGGCATCACCAATGGGAGTAGAGGTAGCATGGGCATTAATGTAATCAATTTGGGAAGCTTTATAGGAAGCATTGAGCAGGGCTCGCTCCATAGCTTGAGAAGGTCCCATGACGTTTGGAGTAGAGATATGTTCTCCATTGGAAGAAAAGCCATAACCTACTATTTCTGCAAGTATATTGGCTCCACGTTTCAAGGCACTTTCATAAGTCTCTAAAACCAAAGTAGCAGCTCCTCCACTGGGCACTAATCCATCACGTCCTGCATCAAAAGGACGGGAGGCTTTGGTAGGTTCTGATTCTCGAGTGGAGAAAACACCCAAACCATCAAAACTCCCCATACTATACTTATTCGTTTCCTGCGCTCCTCCGCAGAGTATCATTTCTTGCATTCCAGTTTGTAGAAGTAGGAAACCTAAGCCTATAGCATGAGAACCGCTGGCACAGGCAGCACTGATACTCATATTTATCCCTGTAAGGCTAAAGAGAGTGGAAAGGTTCATAGTAACTGTAGAGTTCATCGTACGAAATACAGCTCCTGAGCCTACAAGGGTAGTATCTTTCTTCTCCCGTATTCTATCATTAGTTAATATGATGGACTCAGCTACACTGTCATTACCATAAAGGATACCCACCTCATGAGTTTTAAGGAAGTCAAGTTCTATTTGAGCTGTTCTTAGAGCTTCAAGAGTAGCCATGTAGGCAAACTCACTTTCTTCTCCCATAGAGATGCGTTCTCTGCGCCCTAATAATCCCTTTAGTTGAGGGAGAGGAACATTCCCTGTAAGAGCAGAGCGATACCCAAATTCCTTACGCTCAGGGGCATATATGATCCCAGATTTTCCTCGGTATAGGGAATCTCTTACCTCCTCTAAGGAAGTGCCAATGCAGGAGTAAATTCCCATTCCTGTAATGACTACTCGTTTCTTCATTCTCTTATTTTGGTGACAGTTATGATATTATGAATAGAGATTATTTCTATAAAAGTAAAATATAGTCGTTTTAATCATTGATAAAATCCTCTATTTGAGATTTTACTTTTGTCCAAAGTTTGTCTAGTGCATATTCACTTGCCCAAGCTACATGTGGGGTAAGAAGCACTCTAGGATGCTGTGCAAGCTTTAATAAAGGGTCTTCTTTACTGGGAGGCTCTTGTTCAAATACATCAGAGGCAAAACCTAAGATTTTCCCTGCTTGTAAGGCATTATATATTGCTTGTGGGTCTACCACAGCACCTCGTGCTACATTGATGATCAAGGGTTTTTTATTCATTTTAATGATGGTATGAGAACTTATTAAGTGTTGGGTCTCTTTGGTAAGAGGACAATTTAAGGAAATAATATCACTTTGAGCAAGCACATCATCAAATGCAGTATAGTCATCATTACGAGGTATTCTACCTTGATGCTCTGCCCAGAGTACATGCATGCCGAAGGCTTTAGCTCGCTGAGTAATGGCTTTGCCTATATTACCTACTCCAATGACCCCTAAGGTGCGAGTATGTAGGTCTAAGATGGAGGGTTCGGTAAGGCAAAAGCGCCCATCGGACTGCCAAGCCCCTGTTTCCACTGCTGTATGGTAGGGCTTGAGTCCTCGCATACAGGAAAGTAAGAGCATGAAAAAATGTTCTGCTACACTTTCAGTAGAATAACCAACTACGTTCTTCACTTCTATACCTAACTCCTTAGCAGCTATTATGTCAATATTATCTGTGCCAGTAGCCGTAAGTTGAATAAGCTTAAGAAAAGGTAACTTTTCTAAGTGTTTTCGCTTTATTTTTACTTTGTTAGTTATAGCTATATCTGCTCCTTCTAGATGAGAGAGAATCTCCTCATCCGAGGTGCTTTCATGAATAACCCATTGAGTAACTCCTTTAGGAACAGTAAGGTGCAGTTGTTCTGAGAGCGTATTTCTATCTAAGAGGACAGCTTTCATCTTTGATCTTTATTTAAGTTGAATATGATATTGTATGATAAAGGCGCCTTTGCGAGAACTTACCTCCTTCTGTTGGTTATAAATGGGACGGTTCTGGTAACAGAAGCTGAGTTTGTTACTATGTCCTTTGAAGAAGAGGTTGGCTCCTAACTCATAGGCTATCATGGCATCTTTAAGTCCATTGAATTTGGAATATTGAATGCTTAGGTTAGGCTGTATACGAGTTGTGAATTGTTCACATTTTCCAAAGAGATATCCTCCTAAGAAAAAGAAAGTATTTCCAGTACCTATCATGGGGTAGGCTGTACCTCCACCATTAAAGTATTCTTGAGAGGAAACTCCTGCTACATTATTGTTCCCTACATTTCTTACATAATCTCTACCAAAATCAGTATGATAGTAGCCCAAATTGAGGGTAAGGGCGTTATTTTTCTCAGAAAGAGGTGTATCGAGAAATATTTCAGTAGAGAAATTCTTATAATCATAATACTTAGGATGCCCTCCCTGTAGTTCGGACATCATTTCTTTTTGATATACCCCTCCTACTGAAAGGTTCAATACCTTTTTTGCTCCAATGTATGTACCTGTTGTATAGGGAGTTTTGTTACTTTCACGTTCCCAAAAGTCATATTTCAAATGAGCAGAATATTGCTTGTAAGGAGCCCTTTTGGCATAACCTACCACACCTTCTTTTTCGGCTATAGTTGTTGTTAAAGGGTTCTTAATAGTAAGAACGTAGCTAAGGTTTTGAATTTGTCCTTTAGCAAAACCTCCCCAATTTCGGGCATTATCATCATTCATATTAACGGTGAATAAGGCAAAGCTAGGAGAGTCTAAGCCCATCATACTACCACTACCTCGCATACTATTTCGGCTACTACCCCAACCGAATTTTCCTGCTCCTATGCTAAACTCAGGGATAAACTGGTACTCTGCATAAAGGTCAAGAATACCAATTCGATCAGTTTTATTACTGTTGAAATTATAGTTATTCCCTCCAAAGAGACCATAAAAGAATAGTTTAGGAGTGATTTGTCCTTGTAATCCTATTCGTAATCGCCTAAGAGATATATCTGTAACACGACTTACAGAGGTTCCATTGATTGTAGTATTTGGATTGGCATTGTAATATCTTGCCCAAAAAGTAGTTGCTACGCTTGCCTTAATATAGGTTTCCCCATCTTCACTAAGGTTGCGACGTAGAACTTCCTGACCCCATATCAGAGAGGGGAAAAAAGTGAATAAGAAAAAGATTTTTTTCATATCAGTTATAATTTGATGTGTTTAGTGCTGACAAAGATACAATTATTTTTGAAAATAATAAGATTTTTATAAAAGATTATAAAACACAATAGGGATGAGAAACAGATTCATCCCTATTATATTAGCTATTTTCTTAAGTATAAAAAAATTATTTTGTCCACTTGATATTATCTATTACGAATTGTTTACTCCCTTGAGCAGGTTTGATAGTAAGGGTATAGCTACCACTTTTGTTGAGAGTCTTTGAATAGGTTTCCTTTGTGGAGATGTTTCCAAAGGTTTTTTCATCTAATTTTTTAGAGCTTCCTTCCTTTCCTTCATAAATGACAAAATGTCTATTGCCTTTTCCAAAAGCTCCTCTGTACTCAAAAGAGAAATCCTTTACTCCTTTTGGGAAAGTGATTTCTATATAAGTATTATTACTAGGTTTTTTATTGAATAAAATGAGTCCTTTGCCTTGAATTCCATATTTGTCTACATCTGTACGAGCTACATATTTTAGAGTAACTCCATCCGCTCCATTGAGGGTACCTGTCTCAGTATAACTTGCAGTTCCCGTAGGAAGATCTTCAAAATCAAAAATGTTTCCTTGAGTAGGAGGGGTAGGGGGAGGAGTAGGAGTATTTCCAAATATTACATTTTCCTTTTTAGTAACTTTGATTTCCTTTATACCATTGTAGGTTACAAAAGTACCTGTTACGGTAAGTTCCTGCCCTTCAGTGGTGAATTTTTTCTTTTCTTCGGCAGAGAAAGCCTCTTTTACTGATTTATATGCAAAGATCTGTATTAGCGTGCCGTCCTGGAATTTGAAATAAGAATTCCCATTCTTAACTGTAATGTTTCCATGTATTTTAGCCTCTCTATTTTCCTCAAATTGGTTTATGGTGGCAGTACTAGCTTCTATTTCTAAGGTAGGTTTAGGAGCAGGAGGATTTCCAAAAGCAAGGTCATTTTCACTTTCATATACTAAGCGTTTGACGGTTCCCTTTGTTCTGAACGTACCAGTGGCAGTAAGTTCATAACCTTCTTGTTTGAGTTTGTCCTTTGTTTCCTGAGAGATATTGTTAAAATTATCTGTGTAAATTTGGATTTCAGTACCATCTTTGAATTTGAAGTAAGTACTACTTCCTTTGACAGTGATTAGTCCATGGATTTTAGCCTTTCTGCCTTCTTCAAAATGGCTTGCGGTAGCAGTATTGGCTTCTAATACTAAAGTAGGTTTAGGAGCAGGAGGATTTCCAAAAGCAAGGTCATTTTCACTTTCATATACTAAGCGTTTGACGGTTCCCTTTGTTCTGAACGTACCAGTGGCAGTAAGTTCATAACCTT
>NZ_JAYKBU010000013.1:0-73710 GCF_035282625.1 Capnocytophaga sp. G2
AAGGCCTTTGCTTTAGCTTTCTTTTATATCAATTATGGGTACATCTAAAGTTGTATCATACTTTTTGAAGCACCACCACTTCTTCATCCATAACTACTTTTTATAACAGAGATTTATTAGGAATTATTGATTTAAGTTTCGCAAGCTTTGTAATTTAACATGAGTTCGATATAACAAAAGCTCCCACTGATTTTTGCGAATTTCACAGATTTTCTATGCCTGTGTAATTGTGTTGTTGCAATTTACACAGATTTGTATAAGACCTTTGGTCTTATTTATCCGTGAAAATCCGTGGAATTTGTGGGAGAAAAAATATAATTTTGCTTACGTCGAACTCTCATTAGTTGTTAGCTATCAGTGTTTTACAATTCATCACCAGCGTGGTGATGAATTGAGGTTACTAATTGGGGCTGGTTTATTCCTCTATGAGATAATAGTTTTCAAGGCCTCTGTTTTACTGCCTGTAGCAATAAGAGCATCATGATGATTAATAGCTATAAGCCATTCGTATTTCTTAGAAACAAAATAAAACTCATCATAATGACGAAGTTCTCCTATAAGTGGGAGTACTGGGGTTATCCTCCCTTCATAAAACCAAAACTTATCATTCTGAGATTCCGCAAAGATAAAGAATATCTCTTCCTGTGCATCAATAAGTTCAGTAAGATAATTTTCAGGATTATGAGGCGGAACAAAAGCAACCGCTTCTTGAGAGAAATCCTCCCAAAGCCAATAGTACCTACCTCTTTGATGCTTGCAGAATGTCTTATAAATCTGAGTCTCTACAGCTTTCCATTCTTCTATCCCTAATAAGCGAAAATCCTCTGAAGAAATCTGCAATTGAACCACTAATTGTGCTATTTCTGTTCTAAGACTTGTCCAGGTTCGTTTTTTCTTTGCCATTAGTTATTTCTTTTGTTTGTCTCTGAATAAGTTGAATTATATAATAGCCACTAACTTCTGAGTACTGACCACTGACTACTGATCTAATCCGCTAAACAAATCGGGTTGTGTCGCCTCTGGTGCTGCGGTTTCCTCTTCTTCGGTGGGTTCTTCTACTGTTTGAGGTTCTTCGTATGGAAGTGGCTCCAAAGGAATAATCTCCTTGATACGCTCAGTGGTGAGTTGGTTACCAATGGCTTTGATACCCTTGATAGCGATAAACTCTTCTATATTGACCGTTTGGTTTTCGGCACGCTCTCTGCCTGTCTTGGTAAATACGACCTCCGCCATAGGACGCCACTGAGTGGAGACAAAAAGCAGCTGAGACTTAGGGTGATCGGAGATAACCAGTTCCTCACGGTTGGGGTTTTCCACTAAGAAGCGTTTGACAAAGTAGCGTTCCTTCTCTCCTTCGTAGTGAATGACCGAAATAGGCTTTTCGGGATTCCACTTTTCTATGATGAGCAGGTTCGGGTCAAAGTGTAGGGAGAGATCAGGAATCACTGTCTTCACTACGGCATCCTTACCAATCAGTAGTAACCTATCTTCACCCTTGAAGGAGCCAAGCAGCTCCCCACGCCCTTCGGTATTGAGACGGTGTACAATAGGGTCGTACCATATCTTGCGTGGCTTGAGGGTGGATATACCTTTTTCCTTGAGTTCTATACGCTTAATGGCGTACTTTGTCACGATATTTCCGCGAGAGGCTCTTCCTTTGATAAGAATATCAGCAAAATTGATATCCCATTTGAGTTTCTTTACGCTACCTGCCTGACGGAGTATGATGGTTATCACCTCCGCCTCTCCGTTGGGATTGGCTGAAAAGTATAGGATTTGAGAATCCTTATGTGGTTCTATCACATCATATTCCTTGTCACGGATAATTCCCGTTACGGTAAAGCGCTTAATATAGGAGATTTTGTCATTTCCATTACGATACACTAAGTTGTACACCGTACGGGTGTCATTCTTCTTGAATACCCCCACATGAACAATATTCTTACCTATATAGCTCTTTTCGGTTACTTTGGTAATAATCATTTTCCCATCAGCGGTAAAGACGATAATATCGTCTATATCGCTACAATCGGCTACATATTCGTCTTTTTTGAGAGAGGTACCCACAAAACCCTCTTCCCGATTGACATAGAGTTTAAGGTTACGTACCACTACCTTGGTAGCCTCAATGGTGTCGAAAGGTCGTATCTGCGTTTTGCGCTCCTTACCTTTGCCATATTTCTTTTGCAAATTCCTGAAATAGTCAATGGTGAAAGAAATCAAATTGGCTAAGTGATTTTTGACCACTTCTATATCAGCTTCTATCTTTAGGAGATTTTCCTCGGCCTTGTAGGTATCATAGCGAGTGATACGAATCATAGGAATTTGGGTAAGGCGTTCCAAGTCCTCATCGGTGATAGGGCGTAAGAGTTGTTCCTTGAAGGGTTCAAAGCGCTCGTATAGGTAGGCAAAAAGGCTTTCCTTGTCATTATATTTCTTAAAGTCAATATACATCTCCTCGCGAATAAATATTTTCTCCAAGGAGGCGTTGTGCCATTTTTGCTCAAGGTCATCAAGCTTTACCTCCAACTCCTTTTTGAGAATCTCCACGGTGCGATCGGTGCTCTTGCGCAGTACATCGCTCACTCTAATAAAGTGGGGTTTGTTATCCTCAATCACACAGCAGAGTGGAGAAATAGAGAGTTCACAATCGGTAAAGGCATAGAGAGCATCTATGGTCTTATCCGGGGAAATTCCCTTGGGCAGGTGTACCAATATTTCCACATGCTTGGCAGTATTATCATCTACCTTGAGTATTTTTATTTTTCCCTTTTCATTGGCTTTAAGAATAGAATCAATCAGGGATGAGGTGGTGGTTCCGAAAGGAATTTCGGTAATTACTAAGGTGGATTTATCCTTTTGGGAAATCCTAGCACGCACTCTAATGCGTCCTCCTCGCATCCCATCGTTATAGCCTGCCACATCCATGATACCTGCGGTGGGAAAATCAGGATAGAGTTCAAAGGGCTTTCCTTCTAAGTACTGAATAGAAGCCTCAATAAGTTCATTAAAGTTATGGGGTAAAATTTTGGTAGAGAGTCCCACAGCGATTCCCTCGGCTCCTTGGGCTAAGAGCAAAGGAAATTTCACAGGTAAGTGTACGGGTTCATCATTACGCCCATCATAACTTTTTTGCCACTGGGTTACCTTAGGGCTAAAGAGCACTTCAAGAGCGAAGTGAGAGAGTCGTGCCTCAATGTATCGGGGAGCAGCTGCATCGTCACCTGTGAGGATATTTCCCCAGCTTCCTTGTGTATCAATCAAAAGTTGCTTTTGTCCTAATTGAATAATGGCATCGCCAATGGAAGCATCACCATGGGGATGGTACTTCATGGTATTCCCTACAATATTGGCTACCTTGTTATAGCGACCGTCCTCCAACTCGTCCATGGAGTGCATGATACGTCGTTGTACAGGCTTAAAGCCATCCTCTATAGCAGGAACAGCCCGCTCTAAGATCACATAAGAAGCATAGTCCAAGAACCAAGTCTCATACATTCCACTGATACGAGTAATAGTCTCTTGGGAATCTCCTTGTGGAGTTTCAGAAGATAGATTTTGTTCTATAGGAGTATTTTCTTCCATAAAAGTAAAAAGCAAAAGATAAAAAGTAAAAGGAAAACCTATTACCTTTTACTTTTTACCTGATATTAAAACTGTTGTCCAAAAATAAAGTGTGTTTCCCATCCGTGAGGAGTAGTTCGCCCATTGATTCCATCATATCCATATCCAAAATCAAAACCTAACAATCCGAGCATAGGCATGAAGATACGTACTCCAAATCCTGCAGATCGCTTGATATCAAAAGGATTATACTGAGAAAAACTCTGGAAAGAATTAGCTCCTTCAGCAAACACCAATCCATAGATAGAAGCAGTGGGTTTCAGAGTAATAGGATAGCGCATTTCTAAGGAGAATTTGTTATAAATCACATCTCCATCCCGTGAAGAAAGGGATTGATTAGGATAACCTCGCATTTGTATGTATTCACGTCCTTCCAAAGTATTATAAGCCATACCATCTCCTCCCACTAAGAAACGCTCAAATGGTACAGTTCCTCGGTGTCGGTTATAATAGCCTAAATAACCAAAATCCACGCTTGGCTTCAATACTAACTTATCCACAAGATTTAAGTACCATATCCCTTGTAAGCGAAGTTTATAATATTCAAGCCATTTGAAACGCTCTTGATCAATTTCTGAAATACGATTGGTATTCTTTTGAGATGCTGCCTGGGCACGTTGCTCCATAAGGGACTTATAATCCACATTACTGAATAATGAATAAGGTGGAGTAAGCTTAGCTGTGATGGTAAAATCACTTCCCCCCAATGGAAAAATAGGATTAGGTCCACTAGAACGTCTGCTCAAAGATATAGTATAGGCAAGGGCATTAGAATGTCCATTTCCAAAGGTAAAAAGCGTAGTATTATAATTTCTTAAATCATAATAATTATAGCTAATATACTGGGCCAATTGGAAATAATCATCAGGTACTCTTAAGCGCTTAGCCAAACCTAAAGTAACCCCTGTAATATAGAATCGTTTACTTTTATCTACATCATAAGTATAGTAGTTATAGTTATAGCTTACAGAATAATTAAATGATACGGAGAACTGTACAGGACGTTCTCCACCCATCCATGGTTCCATAAAAGAAAAACTTGCGACTCGATAAGAACGACTAGCACTCACATTCAAGGAAAGCCTTTGAGCATCTCCCATTGGAAGTGGGCGATAAGATTTCTTATCAAATATATTCTGTATAGAGAAGTTATTAAAATTAAGCCCTAAGGTACCTATAAAACCTCCTCCTCCATAACCTCCTTGTAGTTGAATTTGGCTAGAAGAGCTAGTATCATCCAATCCGTATTCCAAATCTACAGTTCCTGAATTAGGGTCAGGATTCTTTATTTGAGGGTTAATTTTTTGAGCATCAAACATACCTAATTGAGAAAGTTCACGTACGGTACGGATTACATCCTCTTTGGAATACAAATATCCTGGTCGGGTACGGAGTTCCCTATAAATAACCCTATCATTGGTAATAGTATTTCCTGCAATAGAAATATTATTAAAATGGGCAGGTTTTCCTTCATGAATACGAATTTCAAAATTAATAGTATCATTTACCACTGAGGTTTCTACTGGATTAATTTGTGAAAAAAGATACCCTGTATTCTGATAAAGGTTAGAGATACTATTAGCATCTGGATCTTTGGGATCATTGATACGATTACGAAGCTGTACTCCATTATATACTTCTCCCTTCTTGAGCCCTAGTATATGACTGAGCGCTTGATTGCTATAAACGGTATTCCCTAAGAATTTAATATCTCCAAAATAGTATTTTTTACCCTCTTCTAAGGAAATCTTAATATCAATATTTTCTTTTCCATCATAAATAGTATCATGAGTTACACGTGCATCACGATATCCATTTTCTTTGTAGAAGTCAATCAGGGAAGAGATATCTTCCTTGTATTTATCTTGTACATATTTAGAACGTTTCCAAAACCGTCCAAAGAAGCGCTGCTTAGTCTTTTTCAATTGGCGACGAAGTTTAACATCGGTAAATTTTTCATTTCCTTCAAAAGTAATATGATTAATCTTTACCTTATTACCTCTATCTATATGAATAAGCATTTTCTCCTTTGTTCCCAAAGAATCAGCCTCTTGGGTAGAGATATTCACCTTTGTATTAAGATAACCCTCCTTCTTATATTTATTAGTGATATAGGATTTTGTTTTAGCAATAAGGCTCTCATTAAGTTTCTTGCCCTTATCAAGCTGTTCCTTAGTAAGCTCTAACTTCTTTATAAGTTCTTCTCCCTTTCTCTTACGGAGACCTACAACCTGCACCTCTACAAGTTCAGGCATTTCTTGAATAGCGAACTCCAAGAATACTTTATCACCTTCTGTTTTAGTAATATAGATATCAATATCGTTAAATACTTGATAATCCCATAATTTATGAATAATACGGGTAAATTTTTCACTAGGAATTGTAATTTTGTCCCCAACTTTAAGTCCAGAGGCGACAATAATCGTTTGTGCATTGTAGTGCTTTGCACCTTTTACCTCTATTCCTCCTATGATAAACTCCCTTCCCTTTTCAAGGGAAGTAAGCTCTGTCTCTTGAGTGATAAGAGTATCTTTCACGGCAAAGTCCTTGCTGGTTTCATCCTGTTGTGCATAAGCCATATTGAGAAAAAGTATCCCAAAAATGTATACAAATGTTCTCATACTAAGTAAGTTGTTCACTGGTTTTTCCAAATCTGCGTTCTCTATTTTGATAATCTAAAAGGGCTTTATGTAGTTCTTCAGGAGTAAAATCAGGCCAAAGAACATTAGTAAAATATAATTCTGCATAAGCTATCTGCCAAAGAAGAAAATTACTGATACGATACTCTCCACTGGTACGAATAAGCAAATCCACTGGAGGAATTCCCTTAGTATAAAGTGATTCCTCCACAATATTAGGAGTAATATCACAAGGAGAGAGTTCTCCTTTTTCCACCTTCTGAGCTACTCGCTGAACCATCTGCAAGATTTCTTGTTGTCCTCCATATCCTAAAGCAAGACTCACAGTTGTTTTTGTATTATTTTGAGTAAACTCCATAGCCTTTTGAAGTTCTCTCTGAATACTTTTAGGTAGGCTCTGCAGATCTCCTATGGCATTAAGTCGGACATTATTCTTCTGCATAACAGCCATCTCTTTTTTTAAATATCTTGACAGCAAATGCATCAGTGCATCTACCTCTAACTTAGGTCGCTTCCAATTTTCAGAGGAAAAAGTATATAGTGTAAGATAAGGAATTCCAATCTGAGAGACTTCCTCTATAATTTTACGTACAGTCCTCGCTCCTTTTTCATGCCCGAAAATACGTTTCTTGCCTTGTTGTTTTGCCCAACGTCCATTTCCGTCCATTATGATTGCTAAATGTTTGGGTAACCTTTCCTTATCTATATTCATCTATATCTATTTGCCAATTGCTATCAAGTGGCAAAGATATGATTTTTTCTTTAATTTAAGGAGATATTTTTTAACAAATAACATCTTATTTTTATTTTTTTAGCAATCATAAAAAAGAAGATTACTTTTTTAAGTTTTTTTTATAAAAATATCCCTTATTACAATATAGTAATAGGGATATCCTATATAACAATCTATAATTATTTCAAAAAAAAACAAAAGTGTTCTATTTAGCAAATTCAAAACAGTTGCATTTTTTTGCCCCAAAAGTATAAGTAAGATAAAAACCTGAGACCATATACCAATCAGGGGTATTAAGGTTTCCAAACTTCACTCCTTTGGAGGAATAGCTACCATCTAGATTATTAGTAAAAGTATAACGTAAACTCACTTCTGCCCCTACCAGAAAGCGTGATCCCCACAAGCGTGTTTTAACCCCTAAAGTAAAAGGAATCGCCCATGATTCATCTCTTTCAGGATATTTTTGATGCTTAGCTTCCTGTCCTGTAAGAGCAAGATTATCAAAATATAGCCTATCCATCTTAAAATAATAAAATCCTGTATGTATATAAGGAGTGAAAAGTAGCTTAAAGGGCTCATGAGTATCAAAATGTAAGAAATCATATTCTACTCCCACTCCCATTTCCACCATTCTATTTTTAAAAGAAAAGTCTCTATTTTTGCGTGCTTCTGTTGTTGCTCTAGCATCACTATCCCAAAGGTCAAACCATTTAATATCAGCCCGTGCAGAAAGTTGTTTATATAAGTTACGCTTATATAAAAATCCCACAGCTGGCTTGGTAGGAAACACATAATAAGTAGCTCCTATATCGGAGATAGGATTCACTCCTCCAAAGAATACACCTATCTCATTATATTGTGCACTCACTTTAGAGAAGAAAGATATTCCTATAAAAAAAAGAAAAATATATTTTCGCATTGTATCTTTTTAATTAATTAGACCTGCCTTGCAACAGTGACTGAACAGCTGAAAGGCAAAGACTAAAGAGAACAGCATACCAAAAACCTACTATTTCTATCCCTTCAATAAGCTTATCAGCTAAGATAATGATAATTGTATTGATAATGATTAGAAATAATCCGAAGGTAACAACTGTAATAGGAAAAGAAAGCACTACCAAAATAGGCTTTAGAAATACATTTAAAATACTTACCACTAAGGCAAAAAGTAAAGCATCTGAGAAATCTCTCACATAAATATGAGGCAATACCCTACTTAGACCCAAAATAAGTATACTGGTAATAATAATATTAAGTATATACTTCATTTTAATAAATTATTTTTGTAAAAATTGATAGGTTGTCTCAAAAAATTCCTTAGGTTTTTCTACCTGTATCCAGTGCCCTGCATCCTGTATAACTACTCGTTCAGCCTTTGGAAAATGTTGTTTGATAAGAGTCATATCCTCTGGCAATACATAAGAGGATTTTCCTCCCACCACAAAAAGTGTTTCCCCATTATAAACAGTTCCTACAGGAAGTGCTGTACCAATCTCAGCGACACGTTCTCTAAGAACCGGCAAATTAATACGCAAACCTAATTCTTCAGAAGTCTTTCTATACACATTCTTAAGCAAGAACTGACGCACAGAAGGTTCTATGATGAATTTTCCTAATTGTTTATCGGCTTCTTCACGAGTTTTAATTTGAGAAAAATCTAAAGTTGAAAGTGCATCCAATATTACCTTATGATGTACAGGATAATATTTAGGAGCCATATCCACCACCACAATGCGTTCAGCACGCTTAGGATAGGTTACTGCCAGAAGCATAGTTGTTTTTCCTCCCATAGAATGCCCTATAATAGGAGCCGAATCAATATGATAGAAATCCATATAACGAATAAGATCCTCTACCATCAAAGCATACGAGAATTCAGAAGAATGAAAACTATGTCCATGGTTACGGGCATCTATCACGTGTACTTGATAGCCCACCTCTGCAAAACGAAGTGATAGGGTTCGCCAATTGTCTGCCATACCTAAAAAGCCATGTAATATAACTAAAGGTTTTCCCTCTCCTACTATTTGTGAATTAACAAGTTCCATAATATTATTATTTAAGACGATATAAATACATACTTACTACATTTTGTAAACCTAAATACAGAGCTTCACTTATAAGAGCATGTCCTATAGAAACTTCTAAAAGAGAAGGAATATTTTCTTTGAAATAGTGTAAGTTATCTAAATTAAGGTCATGTCCCGCATTAAGCCCTAATCCTATACTATCGGCTACCTTCCCCGCAAGTATATAAGGTGTTATGGCTTCTTTATTACCAAAGGCATACCCTTTAGCATAAGCCTCTGTATAGAGTTCCACTCTATCAGTACCTGTTTTAGCAGCGGCTTCTATCATTTTAGGAATGGGATCCACAAATAGAGAAGTACGAATGCCATTACGCTTGAATTCAGCTACTATCTCAGTAAGATAAGCCTGATGAATAAGAGTGTCCCAACCTGCATTGGAAGTAATAGCATCCTCAGCATCTGGAACAAGGGTAACTTGCGTAGGTTTTATCTGTAGAACCAAATCCATAAACTTTGGAATAGGATTTCCTTCTATGTTATATTCAGTATGTACTATTTGCTTCAAATCCAAAGCATCTTGATAACGGATATGACGTTCATCTGGGCGTGGGTGAATCGTAATTCCTTCTGCTCCAAATTCTTGAAGATCAGTAGCTACTTGCAATAAATTAGGTACATTACCTCCTCGTGAGTTACGCAATGTAGCTATTTTATTAATATTTACACTAAGCTTTGTCATTTATTTATTTCTTTAAGTGGGTGCAAAGGTACAAATTATTTTCTTTACTACATTCCTAATATTATGAAACTTATCCTCCACATTTACAATCAGGACCTCCTCCACATCTTTTCTTTTTAGTAAAAAAGAATTTTTTCACTAAGAAAACAACAGCAAATGCCACCAAAGTATATGTAATTATATCTTGTATCATCTGTATTCTATTTTTTCTGACAAAGATATTGCTTTTTCTCAATAAATAAATTTATTTTAACTAAATCAAAACATGAATATATATCCATGAAAATCAGTATATTGTACAATATACTGATTAGACTTTATTTGTTTTAAAATATTTTTCTAAAAAACACGTTTTTTAAATTTTTTGTTTCCAAAATAATATGTATTTTTGCAAAAAATATTTACAATATCTCCATTGTAAAAAATTCTAAAATAGAATATATAATAATCATGGATAACTCACTTATCAATCTCATAATAGAACAGCGAAGGGATATCAAAAATATACTTCCTAAGAGGAAAGCAGAGGATTTTATAGATAGCCTATACCGCTTACTTTTTAACCTGGATATGGTCCCCTGTGAATGTCATTATGAGATAGAGCAACGGTTGAAGATAAAGCAATTAGAGTTTTCTCAAATCATCTATGATTATTGTAAATCTGATCAAACAGCTCAAAGAGAAACTCTATTCCTTTTTAACAATATGGAGGAGATATATCTTACACTATTATCCGATGCACAAACCATCTTAGAGAATGATCCTGCTGCACAGAACTTAGAGGAAGTATATATCGCTTATCCTGGTTTCTATGCTATTGTTATTCATAGGTTTGCCCATCAATTATGGTTACGAGATTTGAAGCTATTGGCACGTATTTGGTCGGAATTCGCTCACAGTAGAACAGGGATAGATATCCATCCTGCTGCACAAATTGGTAAGAACTTCTGTATAGATCATGGCACAGGCATAGTCATTGGAGAAACTTGCGTGATTGGAAACCATGTAAAGATATATCAGGGAGTTACTTTAGGAGCTCTTTCTGTTTCCAAAGATAAAATGAATACCATACGACACCCAAAAATAGGTGATAATGTTATTATTTACTCAGGGGCTACTATTCTGGGAGGAAACACAAATATTGGTCATGATAGTATCATTGGAGGAAATGTCTGGCTTACTGAGAGTATTGAACCATATACAGTTATATACCATAAAAATGAGATGATTACCAAGCAAAGGACTCCTACTACTGAGCCTATCTTTTTTCATATATAGAAACAATTTTTATTAAATATTATATTTACATTTTATGAAGTACAGTAACATTTTGGGAGCTATAGGAAACACTCCCGTAATTCGTCTATCTAGGCTTTTCCCTACACATCAGGTTTGGATTAAACTTGAAAAAAGCAACCCTGGTGGAAGTATCAAGGATCGCATTGCCCTTGCAATGATTGAAAAGGCGGAAAAAGAAGGGCTTATTAATAAAGATACCCTTATTATTGAGCCTACCTCTGGAAATACTGGTGTAGGATTGGCTTTGGTAGCTGCAGTAAAGGAATATAAGTTAGTTCTTGTTATGCCAGAATCCATGAGTGTAGAGCGTCGCAAACTTGTTTCTGCTTATGGAGCTTCTTTCGTACTCACTCCTAAAGAAAAGGGAACGGGAGGAGCCGTAGAGAAAGCCAAAGAACTTGCTGCTTCTATTGCCAATTCTTGGATTCCACAGCAGTTTGAAAACCCTGCTAATCCTGAAATCCATCGCCTTACTACCGCCCAAGAGATTGTAGATGACTTTCCACAAGGAGTGGATTATTTCATCTCTGGCATTGGAACGGGAGGGCATCTCTCTGGCATCGGAGAAATTCTAAAACAGAAGTTTCCAAGAACAAAAGTATTAGGAATAGAGCCTGCTACTTCTGCTGTGCTTAGTGGGGGTAAACCGGGACCTCATCCTTTACAAGGTATTGGGACAGGATTTATCCCTAAAACACTTAATACTTCTATTTATGATGGTATTATCACTATTGATAAAGATGAAGCTTATGATTATACTCGTCGCTTAGTGAAAACTGAGGGTATCTTAGCGGGTATTTCCACAGGAACTTCTCTTGCCGCTATTGCTAAAAAGCTTCCTGAAATCAAAGAGAATGAAACTATTCTCACCATTAATTATGACTCAGGAGACCGTTATTGGTCTGTAGCAGACTTGTTTGAGGAAAATCCCTTCAATCTATCATAAATTAATCTTAGAAAATTCCCTTTGCTTTCTATAACAAAGGGTTATTTTTTTGTATCTTTGCCAAAAAATAATATGCGTATACTTATACAGCGCGTAAAGAAAGCTAGTGTTTCCATCAAAGGAACTATCCATTCAGAGATTTTACAAGGTCTACTTATCTTTTTAGGAATAGAAGAAGCCGATAACCAAGATGATATTGATTATCTATGTAAGAAAATTGCACAGATTCGCCTGTTTAATGATAGCAATGGGGTAATGAATCTCTCTTTGCAAGAGGCAGATGCTTCCTTATTGGTAGTTAGCCAATTCACCCTACATGCAAATACTAAAAAAGGAAATCGCCCTTCCTACATTCGGGCAGCAAAGCCAGAGATAGCAATCCCCTTGTATGAACAATTTATTAAAACTCTTAATAAAATAGCACAAACAACGGTTGCTACAGGAGTTTTTGGCGCCAATATGCAGGTGGAACTCTGTAACGATGGTCCTGTTACTATTTTTATAGATAGCAAAATGCGCGATTTCTGACTACAGAATCACGCATTTATTATAATTAGGTTTCTGACTTTCACCAAAACTATGCTCTTACGGGCAAATTCATGATAAGGTCAATATACAGATTTACCTTATCCTTAAGCTCCTTACGGTTCACAATAAAATCCAAAAAGCCATGTTCTTGTACAAATTCTGCTGTTTGGAATCCTTCAGGGAGATCTTTCCCTGTAGTATCTTTAACCACGCGAGGTCCTGCAAAACCAATTAGTGCGCCCGGTTCAGCTATATTAATATCTCCCAACATAGCAAAGGAGGCAGTTACTCCTCCTGTAGTAGGGTCAGTACAAAGAGAAATATAAGGTAATCCTGCATCATCCAACTGTGCAAGCTTAGCAGATGTTTTCGCCATCTGCATAAGAGAAAAAGCTGCCTCCATCATACGAGCTCCTCCAGACTTGGATATCATCATGAAAGGCAAGCGATTATTAATAGCATAATCAATTCCGCGAGCAATCTTCTCTCCTACAACACTTCCCATAGACCCACCAATAAATTCAAAGTCCATGCAGGCAATCACAAGTTCCCTTCCCTTAGATTCTCCTACAGCACAACGAACAGCATCATATAAGTTTGTCTTCTTCTGGGCTTCCTTGAGGCGATCTTTGTATTTCTTTGTATCCTCAAAATCCAAAGGATCTTTGGATTTCATAGTTTTATCCAATTCACTGAATTTCCCATCAAAGAGAATTTCAAAATATTCCTTACTCCCTATACGTACATGGTAACCATCTTCTGGACTGATATAGAAATTCTGAGCAAGTTCTTCTGTCTCAATAATCTTACCCGTAGGAGATTTATACCATAAGCCCTGTGGAATATCCTTTTTCTCCTCAGTGGCTGTCTGTATTCCTTTTGTTTTTCGCTTAAACCAAGACATATGCGTTTTTTAATTTCTAAATTAAGAATACTGATTAACATCTTTTATCACTAAACATATTCAGTATCTCATCATTGAACTGGGCAAAATTACTATTTTTTTCCTAAACTAATTATACTCTTTGTGTTAATGTTCATAAGTTTTTTCTTTTACAAATCATAAAAATCTGACTTTTAACTTCTTAATATCCTTTTTCTTTTTACAAGAATAAAGTCATTCTTTTTACAAAAAATAACATCCTAAAATGATTATTTTTAGAAATAAAAGTGTATCTTTGCCCAACATTAAAAACTATTTAATCATGTCTAAAATAGGAAATACATTAGCAGGCCTAGTTGTAGGTGCTGCTATCGGACTAAGTGTAGGTATTCTCTTCGCTCCTGATGAAGGAAAGAAAACACGCAAACGCATTAGAAAATCATTAGAAGATGTTTCTGATGGTCTAAGAGATAGACTCACTCATTTGAATGAGAATTTAAAAGAAAAGAAATTAAAACTCAAGGGCACTTTAGAAGAAAATGTAGAAAGACTGCTATCCAAGTCTAGTTATAAGACAGAAGAGATTATTAACGCTCTAGAGAGAAAGTTAGAGGATCTCAAGAAAGCAAATGCTAAATTACAAAAATAACCCAAACTAAGTAATTATTATGGCACTGAGTGAACTAAAGGAAACAGCAAAAAACTTACCTAACGAAGTAGAGTCCACCATTGATTCCTATACGGAATATTATAAGCTATATATTTTCCGTATTATAGCCAAGTCAGCTGCAGGATTGGTAAGCCTATTTGTAGTAGGGCTTTTTGCCTTGGTTATTGCTTTTTTCCTAGCATGTGCCTCTGCTTTTGCCATAGGACAATGGCTCGGTAGTGATGCTTTAGGATTTTTAATCATGGGAGTTATATTCCTTATAGGCTTACTTATTATCTATAGGTTCCGTAGGTTTCTTATCCACAAACCTATATTAGGAAAATTATCTGAAATATATTTTAAAGAATAACCAACATGGAAAGGAAATATACCTCTTTTAATGAAATAGAGAAAGACCTGCGTGCCCTTAAACTAAAAAAGGACATAGATCTTGTATGTCTAAAAAGTGACTATCAATCACTCTTACGTAATCTTTCTATCAGTAAGTTGTTTTCAGATTCTATAGCACAACTAAAAGAGTCTATCATAAACAAGCAAAGGAGCCTACTCGCCTTGATAGGAGGTTTTTTGCTTAGAAGATTTTTTAACAGATAACCTTATTAAAATCAGCATTCTATATACTTCATTTAAAAAAGTAAAGTGTAAAATTTTGATATATGAGAAAAAGGTTGTAATTTTGCACCCTGAAAAAAGAGAGGTCTTGTAGCTCAGCTGGTTAGAGCACCTGACTCATAATCAGGGGGTCCTTGGTTCGAGCCCAAGCTGGACCACCTCAAATAAAAACACTTACAAAAATGTAAGTGTTTTTTCATTTTGAAAAAAAGAGATGCCCTAAGCTAAAGGACATCTCTTTCTCTAAGACTTATAAATATTTATTTAATCTTTATTTCTGAACACAAGCCCATTATCAAAGGAGTCTATAAGTACTATGCTTCCGGCTTTGATACTTCCCTTAAGAATTTCCTTAGAAAGAGCATTCATGACTTCCTTCTGTAGGACACGCTTTACAGGACGAGCTCCAAACTGTGGATCATATCCTTTCTTTGCTAAATAATCTATCGCTTCATCTGTAGCTTCTAAAAGGATATTCTCACGAGCTACCAACTTAATGATAGCATTGAGTTGTAAGCGAACAATTTGCTTAATATTTGCCTCAGTAAGAGGAGTGAACATTACTATATCATCTATACGGTTAATGAACTCAGGACGTACTGTCTGCTTAAGAAGCTGTAATACTTCATCTTTTGCCTTTTCGGTAGCTTGCTCTATATCCTTATTGTTCTCAAAACTTTCTTGAATAAGATGACTACCCATATTGGAGGTCATAATGATAATAGTATTCTTAAAATCAGCCGTACGACCTTTATTATCAGTAAGCCTTCCTTCGTCCAACACCTGCAAAAGGATATTAAAAGTATCAGGGTGTGCTTTTTCTATCTCATCAAGTAAAACTACGGAGTAAGGACGGCGACGTACAGCCTCGGTAAGTTGTCCTCCCTCATCATAGCCTACATATCCAGGAGGTGCTCCTACCAAACGACTCACAGCATGCTTTTCTTGATATTCACTCATATCAATACGTGTCATTGCATTCTCATCGTCAAAGAGATATTCAGCAAGTGCCTTGGCAAGCTCTGTTTTTCCGACTCCAGTGGTTCCCAAGAAAAGGAAGGAACCAATTGGTTTTTTAGGATCCTGTAAGCCTGCACGACTGCGGCGAATCGCATCGGAAACAGCTGCAATAGCTTCCTCTTGTCCTACAACCCTTTTATGCAACTCTTCCTCCAAATGAAGAAGTTTTTCTCTCTCACCTTGCATCATCTTAGTTACAGGTATTCCTGTCCATTTGGCAATTACCTCGGCTATATCTTCACGTGTTACCTCTTCCTTAATCATGGACATTTCATGTCCTTCTACTTCCTTCTGAAGGTCTTCAAGTTTTGCCTCTTCTTGCTTAATTTTCCCATAACGAAGCTCTGCTACTTTTCCATAGTTTCCCTCACGTTCAGCACGCTCGGCTTCTAACTTATAGTTTTCTATATTATTCTTAGCAGCCTGTATTTCATCTACCAAAGTTTTTTCTCCTTGCCATTTAGAAAATAAAGCATTACGTTCTTCTTTAAGGTTAGCAAGTTCTGCATTAAGCAATCGAAGCTTTTCCTCATCATTTTCTCGCTTAATCGCCTCTATTTCAATCTCTAATTGCATTATCTTACGGTCAAGTACATCCAACTCCTCTGGTTTGGAATTAATTTCCATACGGAGCTTAGCAGCCGCTTCATCCATCAGGTCAATAGCCTTATCAGGTAAGTAACGGTTAGGGATGTATCGCTCAGAGAGTTCCACAGCGGCAATAATAGCATCATCCTTAATACGTACCTTATGATGTGCTTCATATTTTTCTTTAATTCCTCGGAGAATAGAAATAGCACTCTCGGTATCTGGTTCTTCCACCATCACTTTTTGGAAACGACGCTCAAGAGCTTTATCTTTTTCAAAATACTTTTGGTATTCATCCAAAGTAGTAGCTCCGATTGCACGAAGTTCACCACGTGCCAAAGCAGGTTTTAGAATATTGGCAGCATCCATAGCTCCTTCTCCTCCACCCGCTCCTACAAGAGTATGTATTTCATCAATAAAAAGAATGATGTTTCCATCGGAAGAGGTAACCTCTTTCACTACCGATTTAAGTCGTTCCTCAAATTCTCCTTTATACTTTGCCCCTGCAATAAGGGCGCCCATATCCAAGGAGTAGATAGTCTTATCCTTAAGGTTTTCAGGTACATCTCCGTTAACAATACGATGTGCCAAACCTTCTGCGATAGCCGTTTTTCCTACCCCAGGTTCTCCTACGAGCATAGGATTATTCTTAGTACGGCGAGAAAGAATCTGAAGTACTCTACGGATTTCTTCATCACGACCAATAACGGGATCAAGCTTACCACTATGAGCAAGTTGGTTAAGGTTTTTAGCATATTTGTTAAGCGAGTTGTAAGTTTCCTCCGCGGAGGCAGAAGTTACACGCTCTCCCTTACGAAGTTCTGCAATCACTTTTTCAAACTCTTTCTCAGTTACACCCTGTTCCTTAAGAGCCTGTCCTACTTGGTTCTTAATTTTAAAGATAGCTAAAAGCAAATGTTCTATAGAGACATATTCATCATTCATCTTTTTAGCTATATTACTTGCCTCCGTAAGCACCTCCCCTGCAGTACGTGAAAGGGACATTTCCCCGCCCTGTACTTTAGGGTAGGAGTTAAGAACTTTCTCTACAGATTGATTAAGAGCTGTAACATTCACTTGCAACTTTTTGAGAATGAAAGGTAGCACATTGTTATCTACCTCTTGGATTCCCTTGAAGATATGCTCCACTTGGATATCTTGCTGCCCAAGACTTTGAGCGAGTTGCTGCGCTCTTTGAATAGCCTCTTGGGACTTAATAGTATAGTTATTAAAATTCATAGATTTCCCTTTAATTGTGATTTGTACTACAATTAACAAGAAATATTCCAAAAACAAAAATATGTCAATTTGTCATATTTTAGAAGGAGTGTTGGAAAGATACCAGAAATAAGCGTTGATTCCTAAAGGTTTGAGATACAAAAAAATGACAGAGAGAAGAGGAGGAAATGTCAGGAAGGAGAATAAAAAATAATTAATTATCTTTGCAACATACTTGAGTTACAGAATATGAACCCTACACAAGAAAAAACATTCAAGAACAATTATGAGATATTATTGTAGAAATATTTTTCCAAAAAAACACTTGAAAAGAACCGTTTTTAGCCCTCTAAAAAGATGTTTTTGAAGAATAGCGCAAACTCTATGAGCGTATTATCCCTGTTATCTTTTACTTTAACACCAATCAATAGTAAAAAATATTTGTATAGTATAATCAATTAATGACCAACAATTTGTATCCTATAATTTAGCAAATAGTATTTTAATTACTGATCCGCATAATTACCTTTTACTTGTTATCCTTTACCTATTATCTTCTCTCTAAACTCCCTCACCACTTTCTTAAACTCTTCCGTTAAGTAGCTCATGGCTTGGGTTTCTATGGCTGTAGGAATACCGTAATAGGCTTCGGCGATACCACCTGTAATAGCTGCAAGAGTATCACTGTCGCCTCCTATGGAGACAGTCAAGCGTAAGACGCTCTCAAAGTCATTACTTTCTAAAAAACAGGTGATAGCCTGTGGAACAGTTCCTTGACAGGTTTCATTAAAGGAATAGTTTTTGCGTAGGACATCACAACTAGTGGAGAGGTCGTAGCCATAGGTTTGTGTAGTAGTTTGCTTGATTTTACCCTTTCCACTGCCCCTAAGTGCTAAGGCTATGACATGCGCTACACACTGGGCACCCTTGATCTCTTCGGGATGGTTATGGGTACATTCGGCACTCAGGCGAGCGGCTTTTAGTACCTCTTCCAAAGAACTTAACCAACCACAAGGGGCTACTCGCATAGCGGAACCATTGCCAAAACTATTATACGGTTGTGGGTTAGCACTATGCACCCACCGACCAAAGCGCGCCCCATAAGCACCCATAGGCGAAGGATATTTTCTACACTAATAGAGCAGGCTGTCCTTAAAAGGTTTTCCCTGAAGAAGCGCATCGGCTACCGCAATGGTACATATAGCATCATCGGTAAAGCCATTGTAAGGAGTAAATAGCTCAAAATCTGTCGTATGGATATTAGCAAATTCATAACGGGAGCCAACTATATCACCTATAATAGCACCTAACATAACGAATAATGATTAATGACCAATGACTAATACCTAGAGGATTTGTCATTGGTCATTTGTAGTATTGAAGTGGAGAATACGGGATTCGAACCCGTGACCTTTTGCATGCCATGCAAACGCGCTAGCCAGCTGCGCCAATCCCCCAGAGTCAGTGGCAAAGATACAACTTTTCTCTTTAACCACCTAAATATTTTCTGTTTTTTTCGTCGCCAATTCTCCTAGCATACAAGGCTCTTATTATAACCAATCTTTAGAGAACAATTACAAAGAATTAGCGCCTTTCCTATAAAGTCCAATCACTTCTTAATTCTTGATTTCAATCACTTTCCAAATACCTGCTGCACAACAAGCACCAATGAATGGTCCTACAATAAAAATCCAAAGATGTTGCAAAGCAGTACCTCCCGCATAAAGAGCTGGAGCAATACTACGCGCGGGATTCACTGAGGTACCTGTATAACGAATACAAGCTAAATGAATGAGTACCAAGCCTAAACCAATTGCCAAACCAGCGAATTTGTTCGTGGTACCATTATCCTTTGCTGTTGTTCCCAAAACGATAAGCACAAACACACAAGTAAAAATAATTTCAGCTAATAAACCACCTAATATTGTTACATTAGCATCCTGTAGGTCATTGGCTCCCGTACCTGTTAAACCTGCATTTGAGGTCAAAATATACAAAAGAGTTGAACCAATCAGTGCTCCAATCACCTGTGAGACCATATAGCCTACTGCATCTTTGCCACTCATACGCCCTGAAAGAAATACACCTAACGTAATGGCTGGATTGATATGACAACCTGAAATACCGCCAATGGTATAAGCCATGGCTACAACTGACAAACCAAAAGCCAGTGCTGTGCCAATCACTGTTGAAGGAATATCATTGGTACATCCTAAACTTACAGCAACACCACAACCCATTAAAACAAGTACCATCGTGCCAAACATTTCTGCTAAATACTTTTTCATATTCATTATATTACTAATTTTATTATTTCTAAGAAAAATATTTTTTATCAGAACTTACACCTTTATTCCTCGCTCTCTTTCATGGTATGATACACATTCTGAACGTCATCATCCTCTTCTATTTTTTCAAGGAGTTTTTCCACATCGGCTTGCTCTTCAGGAGTAAGCTCCTTAGTTACCTGTGGAATACGCTCAAAACCAGAAGAAAGAATCTCTATATTGCGACTTTCTAATTCCTTCTGGATAGCTCCAAAGCTCTCAAAAGGAGCATAAATTAAAATACCGTCCTCATCTACAAATACCTCTTCTGCACCAAAATCTATCATCTCCAACTCCAACTCCTCAGGATCTATCCCTTCTCCATTAATACGAAAATTACAAGTATGGTCAAACATAAATTCCACAGAACCTGAAGTACCTAAAGTGCCATTATATTTATTAAAATAGCTACGAATATTCGCCACAGTACGGTTGTTATTATCAGTAGCTGTTTCTATTAAAACAGCAATTCCATGAGGAGCATACCCCTCAAAAAGAATCTCTTTATAATTAGCTGTATCCTTTTCAGTAGCACGCTTAATGGCACGTTCTACATTTTCCTTAGGCATATTGGCTGCTTTCGCATTTTGCATAACGGCACGCAAGCGAGCATTAGTTTCAGGATGAGGACCTCCCTCTTTTACAGCCATTACAATATCTTTCCCTAACCGTGTAAATGTTTTCGCCATTGCAGCCCAACGCTTGAATTTGCGGGCTTTTCTAAATTCAAATGCTCTTCCCATTTTCTCTTCAATTATCTTGTTAAAATGCGTGCAAATATACGGCTTTTCTTGAAAAATTTCACCTAATATAGCTAAAAAATATTATCACTACTATATTTGTTTATATCTAATATAAAATAACAAAAAAGAATGTTAAATTCCTGTCGTAAAACAAAAAAATACTAACTTTGTACTGAGCTTTTTCATCATGGATAATTGATTCTCTTATTGTGATATTTTTATGAAATCTTTCTTATTTTTATGCCTACTTATTCCTCTTTGTTGCTGGGGTCAGTTTAAAGTCACTGGTACCTTAACAGACAAAGAGGGGAAGATGGTTAGAGCAGTGTTCTCTCAAGGAGACGGGAGTTTTATCATGGAGAAATTATCAGTAGGGGAATATACCCTTACCGTTCATTCTGTTTTTTATGAGTTGTTCTCTTATAAGTTTTTTCTGCAAACGGATCTTTCTTTGGGAATACTCTCCTTGACAGAGAAAGTACAAGAACTTTCAGAAACTGTATATTTAACTTTTTATTCTTGACTTTTTTGCGTATTTTTGCCCTCTTAGAAAAGTATTATTTTCAATCAATGATTTACAACAACGAACCTTCACATAATAAAATAGCGTATAACTACGGAAGTGTCAAACTCTCCGTTTATGACTGGCTTTCCGATATCCCGCTGCCTGCTGGGCAAGAGGCTTTTGACTGCGTAGAAGTACGCTTTAAGAACAGCCGCAAGGAGTTTTTCCGAAATGTACATAAGCTCCCCTTACAAATAGGGGATATGGTGGCTACCGAAACCATTTCAGGCCATGACATAGGTACCGTTTCCCTCACTGGAGAGTTAGTGCGCATTCAGATGAAAAAGAAAAAAGCAGATGCACAATCACCTACTCTACCAAAAATATACCGTAAAGCAACAGAACGTGATATAGAAGTTTGGAAAGAACATCGTGCCAAAGAGGAGTTTTTACAGAAACGCTCCCGAGAGCTCGCTATCGCCTTAGGTCTAGAGATGAAAATTTCTGATGTGGAATATCAAGGAGATGGTTCAAAAGCGACTTTCTATTATACTGCTGAAGGTCGTGTAGATTTTCGTCAGCTTATCAAAGATATGGCTAAAGAATTCTCCACTCGTATAGAAATGCGACAAATAGGTTACCGCCAAGAAGCAGCACGTCTCGGTGGAATTGGCTCCAGTGGGAGAGAAATCAGTTGTTCCACTTGGCTCACCGAGTTCCGTAGCGTAACGACTGCCGCAGCGCGCTACCAGCAGCTCTCACTCAACCCCCAGAAATTGGCGGGACAATGTGGCAAACTCAAATGTGATCTCAATTTTGAGCTAGACTATTATTTAGAAGCGCTTAAGGATTTCCCTCGTACCGATACTAAACTCTTGACTGATAAAGGGATTGCCTCTTGTCAGAAGGTAGATATCTTCAAGCGCTTAATGTGGTTCACCTATGAGGGTGATTTCATTAATTGGCATAAACTCACTGTAGATCAAGTAAAAGAAATTCTGGAATTAAACAAACAAAAACAACCTGTGGCAAGCCTTGAAGAGTATATGCAGGAGGAAGATAGCCCTGCTAAAACAACTCCTCTTGATAATTCTCAAGAAGGAAGCCTCACCCGTTTTGATGAAAAACCCAGAAAGTATAAATCCAAGAAAAGACAAAGTATCAAAAACACTCCTACTGATATAGAAAATACGGTTACAGAGACTATTCCTAATAAGGAAAAAGTACTACCTTCTATAAAAGAAATACCTGAAGAAGGAAAGCCATATCCTATTAATAAAAAACCCTTTTACAATCCTCCTCAAAAGCATATAAGTGCCCAACAAAGACAAGAGAAGGCATCCTCTCAAGGACAAAATCTTAAAAAAAACAGCAGGAAACCTTTCAAAAAACCCAGTAAAACTACTCCAAAATCCGATGAATAAGTCTTTTCTTTTCCTAATAACAATTCTCCTTTTGGTAAGTTGTGGAGAGAACATACAATATAGCGAATACGAAACCCTCCCTAAAGGGTGGCAAGCTCACAAACCTATTGCCTTTCGCTATGAGGCTACTGATACAGTACAGAAGCACAACCTCTTCATTATGCTAAGAAATAATAATGATTATCCTTATAGTAATATCTTTCTTATTACCAAAATGGAGTTCCCTAATAACCAGATCATAGTGGATACTTTGGAGTATGAGATGGCTACTGCTGAGGGTAAATGGTTGGGAGAAGGGGCTACTATCAAGAACAGTAAGTTATGGTATAAGGAGGGGGTTATCTTCCCCACCAAGGGAACCTATACATTTTCCATAGAACAGGCCGACCGCAGTTTAGGAAAGGAAAAAGGCGTGGAGAACCTACAAGGCATCACCGAAGTAGGATTCCAAATAGAGGGCAGTGGTCGGTAATAAGTCTCCAATAGTTAGTAGAGGCTGTGATGTTCCCTAAAAAATTAGCTCTTGCAGAAGAACTCCTTAAGCATGCTATATTTCCAAAGGAATTGCAGGAAAAAATGAAAACAACAGAAATGAGTATAATATGAGAAAGGTTGCTTTCATTTTTTAAATCTTTCTTGATTCATATATTATTTCGTTTATTTTTTCAGGATCATAATCTTCAAAAAGGATTTCTCCAAAGTCTTTTTGCGTTAGTTGAGCATTGAAAGGCTTTCTCTCATCCCACCAATAGGTGATATCTCCAAATCGGTGTAGAACAATCTTATTTTTACTATATTTAAAAGTGATATACTTTTCAGCGGTATATTCATCAGGTACTTCAGTATCTAATTCAATAGTGAAAAAATTGTCTTTAAAAGCAATTCTTTTGAAGAAAAAACCTTCCATACTTGGATAGATTTTTTCATTGTGAAAGAATTTGTACTTATCACCTCCTTGATGAATTAACAAGATAACAGGGGCAACCAAAGTCTTATGGTCATCAGACTTTAAATCGTTGTTATTTTTAAAAACAAGAAAGATATCTTTATAACCATCTTGATTGAGGTCGTGTTGATACATTTTTTTTAGCGTAAAGAGCTTAGATTTTTGTATGCGATTGATGACCTTAGTAATATTTTTAAATTGAATGATCTCCCCACTATCATTTTGAATGATCCCCCCTTCTGTTATGACGATGTCCTTAGGAGTGGTAATATTGGGAGTCTTATTAAGATTCCATTCTTTTATTTTTTTATCATCTAAAAATAAAGACGCTCCCAACTCATTATGGATGAAATTAATATGAGCAATGTTTTTAAGATGCAGTGTATCTAATATACGGAATTTTTCTACATCTTCATTTGAAAGAAACTTTTCTAAACTAAAAACAAAATAATGATAGTTCAATGGTTTGTAAACACTATAACAAAGACTATCAGATTTAAAATGATTACTATTTTTTATACATTCATAATCCGAAAGCTCATCACCGGCATAAAATTCTTTTCCTATAAAAATCTCATTTTTTGATGAATTTTCGTTCCCGACAGTTTCAGTAACTGTAGTGGTGGCTACACTATTGTCATACTGAACTTGCTGTTGCTGACAAGTACTTAACAATAGGAATGAGTATAATATGAGAAAGGTTGTTTTCACTTCAAAAGTTAAAAATTAAAATAATTTTAGTGTTTCAGGGTCATAATTTTCAAAAGAGACTTTTCCAAAGTCTTTTTGAGTTCGAATTATATCAAAATCATCAGATGCATTGTTGAAAATATTTGAAACCTCTACTTTGTAAAGAAAAATTTCATTTGTTTTATAATCTATTGAAAAAGTAGTGTATTTTATTTGTATTGGATCTGTAGAGGTGTTTTCTTCAATAGTGAAAAAACGATTTTCAAAAGAAATATTTCTAAAACCTTCTCCACTTGTAATGGTTTTATTAATTATCTTACTATTAAAAAATAGTTTTTCTCTATTTTTATTACTTAAAACTATCTTTATGGTCGCAAAAAGATCATCATCTCCTGAATCATAAACAATAAACCTATCCTCAATGCCATCTTTGTTTATATCCATTTTTTTCCTAAAAAGAATCTTTCCTAAATCACTATCGTCATCACTAGGCATTACATCTCTTTTCCCTGCTAAAATATCATCATTTAATATTTTAGAAATTATAAAATGCCCGTCCTTATCTTTTTCTAATAAATAGTCTACACAAGTTTCTTTTTCATAAGTGTTTCCAAATAGTAAAAAACAACATCGGTATTCATTTTTGTTTTCTAAAGGTGTTATTTTTAATGTACTATTGAGAACATCAGCAAAAAAATCTTGTCCATTTATAAAAGGGTCGTAATCTAATGTCATATCAGCAGATAGTTCGTCAATCTTTTCCAACAATTGCTTGGAAACATATTGCTTGAAAAGTACTTTACGGCTATGTACCGAATCATTATACGCTGAGGAATAAAATGCTTTTAAAGTTGCTATAGCAACTTCTGTATCTGTAGGTGTAGGTTCGGTGGCTATATTATTAGCGTTCTTCTTATCTCTACAACTAATAAAAGTTATTAAAATAAATATGATAATAATTCTTTTCATAAAACGTGTTTAAACTTTTTTGAGGAACTTGGAGATAAACTCAAATAAGGAGCATTCCGATCCGAGTTATATCAAGAGATTCTATTTCATATAAATCATTGTAATTTCCTGCTTTAGAGCCCCCATTGCTATCATTTGTCCTTATATTATCACTCAAAAAAATGCTATTTGTAGTTACGGCTTTTTTTCTTGCTTGATAACCTGCTGATTTTCCTTTTTGGCGACAACGTGTATGACTACTATCCAGATTATTTTACAAATTCTCCTACCATTATTCTTCCTCCTCCTTTTTCTTTCTCGGAATTTCGGTATACGCCTCCTTTTAATACGATATATCTGTCCTTATAATAAGCGATAGGACGGGAAGCAGCAAAAAAGTTATCCGCTTCATAAGAATACCAATGATTCCCTTTATCAAAAGAGTAATTTAGTACTATATGAGGAGTGGAAGATTTATAATGGCATATAAAATCTTTATATTTATAATGTTCTATATCTTCTTCAGATTCAGTATATATTTCTCTTTCTTCTAAATTATACAAAGTGGCTTTATCTTTTAAAAAATTAAATTTCACCAAGAAAATATCATCGTTTTTAACTGACAAAACATCGTAATTCTGAGACAATACTTTTACTTCTTCCTTTTGGGTGAGAAGATTGTAAGTGTACAAGTTCTTGTTTTCTACATAATATAATGTATTATCTGAGTGTAATCGGTATTTTTTATGTTGCCAATTTTCAGGTATATTATATATTTTATGTGTCTCTATATCTGTAAACTTGGAAATATCATAAGATATACATTCTAAGATTTTCCCATTAAAAGCTCCATAAGAGAAAATAGCTCCATCATATTCTCCTATTTTTTCATAGTTTAAATTTGAATTATTTAACAAATAGGCATTTCTTTGATTGTCTGTTTTTTCAGTTTCAATTAAGCAATAGTCTTTAGTTACCGAAATGAAATAAATATTTTCATTAACAAATTCTATTTTGTGATATGTTTTTCCTAAGTCTTTTGATATAAAAATAATACCTGTCCGAGAAGGGGTACCTATCCCTTTAAAACCTGATAAAATTAATGTGTTTTCATCTACAAAATAGAACTCCTCGAATTCTATATCATAAGAATTTATACCAAATTCTTCATAAATGTCTGTAATTGCAATCCATTTTATATCTTTCCTTATGGTGCTTGTACATTGACAAAATAGTATAAAAAGTAGTATATAAATAATATTTCTTTGCATCTTTCTTTAAAGTTAATAAGTGGGAATTTTTGGAAACTTAGAGATTGATAGGATTCTTCTGTTTTTATAAAATTACCTTTATTAATTGAATCTGCTACTATAACTTGCTTATATCGAACTCATGTTGATTATCTTTTCTTAATATAATTGAATACATTATAGAAACAAACTAATATGATATAGCCATTACGCTTTATATTTCTACTAAGTAGATTCATATTATCTTTACTTCATTCTTAAAATCAATATTTTTTCCTACATACCAGCCTGTTATCATATCCATTACATCCTCTAAGTTATCCTTATGTGTTTGTTCCATAGTTGAAGAGGTACAGTTGAGGAATATCTCATATATTTCCTCTTTAGAAAAGCCTTTTGTATACAATTGCAAGGCATATTGTTTCAACTTTTCTGTAGGATTAGGTTCACATAATAGGTCTTCTATATTTCTTCTTTGAATATCTTGAAAAAAGAGATAATTCAGCCAAAAATCGCTGTCAAAAGTAATTTTTCCTGCCAATAAAAGTGCTGCTTTTTCTTTCCACTGCACCACAGAAGGCAAAAGAGCTTTCTTGCTAAATAAATTATCTATACGCTCCCGATACTTCTCCATATTATTTGAGATATACACCTCACCCACAAAGTAATACAGACAATGCAGGAAGAACTCTTGTTCAGGGCACGCCTTGTCATTAGCTAATTGGAAAACCAAATCATCATTCTTTTCATTCACCACATAAAGATCCCAATCCGAGTCAGGCCATTTTTCATTATGGGCTAACCAAAAAAGTATATCTTCATTATCAGGTTCATAAATGTTTTTAATCATAATTCAGCAAAATCTAAAAATTTAGATAGTTCAGCTAGTTGTAAAAAGAGCTTCTTTGAGTTTCTCATTCACCTTAAATGAGGAAATATCTTTCACCACATCTCCTTGATGATTAAGCGTTTGTATCTTCAACACATCTGAAGGCTGAAGCGTGTAGTTTTCAGGAAATTTCATATCCTCATTATCCCCTATCACAAAACAATAAGCAAAAGTAAAATAATTTCGCCACAACTTATTATCCTCTTTAAAGATAATTCTAAAATAAGCCATAATCTATTTGTATATATAAATATTCACAACACTCAATTTCTGAAAAGCATTTTCAAGCTTATACTTATCACAGAAAAGAGTTCTTTCTTGTAAAAAAGATTTTGCCTGCACAGCGGAGGAAAAAAGAGAATATTCATTAAGTTGTTTTTTATATTCTACACAAAAAGAATTGTTTATTCTTAGTATCTCATTGTATATGATTGAAAAACCTATATAGAAATCATCATTTGGTTCATATAAATAGCCACAATCTACACCTATCTGTTTAAAATCGAGGTATTTACAATTATCTTCACTGAAGTATAACAAATGAAGATTATTTTTCATAAAACTTTTCTTTTCTTTTAAAAGACACTCAAGATATTTTGCTTCCACAAAATAATCATCAACTATAGGATATTGAAAGGAATATTGCCCCCATAGAGAAATATTTCTATCAAAACCTAAGTAATTAGTATTATCTGTTAAAATGACTCCTTTCATTGCCACTTGTATTTTGCCATTACACCACCTCTCCCATTTCTAAAAACACTACATTCTCATAGCCTTGTACCTCACAAAAAGTCTTTACCTTTTCCGTACAGAGCTCCAATCCAGACCCTTTAAGCGTAAAGAAATCATAATTCCTTACTACTTCTTTACTAAAGAAAATTCCTTTTCCTTCTTTTCGGGGAATGAGAATATCTCCTCGTAAATCGGCAACACCTATGAGTTCTTCAATACCTCTCTCACTCCTTACAATAGTACTCTGTGGTAGGCAGTCAAAGTATTCAGGAGCATAGAAAGCTACTAAAGAAACTTTTTCTTGAGGCAACCAACGCAGGCGCTTAGGGTCCTTAGCAGTAAGTTCTTTTTGAGTTTTATTAATGCGCAAAGGCACTGCTTTAAGAGTGCTAAAATGCTTATGTAAAGCTTCAAATACACTTGCTTTACAGATGTCTGCTCCAATACAATTTACAAAATCGCCTATTTTTTTACCTCCACTACACCAGTCGTCCCACCATACATCAAGGACTTCTACTTCTCTAACATATTGTTTGTTACTCTGTCTCATACAAGCAAAACCTTCATTTCCTACAATATTGGTAACTTTATATATTTTCATTTGATAAATTAGTTATTAATGTTTAGTCATTAGTAAATTGGGGTACATCGGCACATCGACAAATTGACAAATCGGCAAATCAACTCATTATCTCAAGTTTTTCAGCATAAATTGTGTCATCATCTCTGCTGCTTGCGCTTCTTTCGACGTAAACAAATGGTCTCCCTTTTCAATGAGACTTACTTTACAATGTTTATAGAAATAAGGCAGATTTTCACTGTAAGTATAAGAGAGCATTCTATCACCCGTACCGTGAATTACCAATACATTGCCTTTATATGCTCTCGCTTTCTGAATGAGTTTGCACCGTTGTGCTGAGAGGATATAGTCCTTCCCTACAGTTACCTTCCCTCCAAAAAAGGAAAGCTCCTCAGGCACATTCAGCGGGTCGAAAGTGGCATCGAACAGTACCCCTTGTGATAGTATGTCGTGAATTGTAGAAGCAGGTGCTAACAAGCCTAATGCTTTAACGTTTTTCTTCCCTAATTCTGCACTCAAAAGCATTGCTATAGCCCCTCCTTGCGAGTGTCCTATCAAGCCTATCTTACCTACGAAAGAGAGTCTTTTAGTAAATGCCATTATGCGCCGTGCATCTTCTAACTCATTATCTAACGACATTTTCTTAAAATCTCCTTCACTTTCCCCGTGTGCGTTAAAGTCAAAGCGTACTGAGGCAATACCGTGTGTCGCTAAGCTATCTGCCAAAGTAGCATATAGCTTTTTGTCCTTATTGCTGGTCAGTCCGTGAAAGATAATCACAGTAGGGATTTTCTGAGACTTTTTCACAGAATCAGGGGTAGTTACCACTCCATGAAGTGTTCCCACGGCTCCCTGAATAGTTATAGGTTCTGTTTTAGCATTTGCCCAATGAAAGGCAAGTAAAAGAATGAGAATTAAAGTGTTGATTTTCATTTTCTTATTATTAGAATTATATTGTTTTCTTTATTTTGTAAAACCGCCATCCTTGGTATTTTTCTTCTTGTACCAATTGTAAACCTACCGTATTTAAAAACTTTTGAAAGGCTTGCGTATCTTTATACTGTGGTAGATAGTACCTTATCTTTGCATATTCACAAGCGACAAGAACGATTCCTTCATCTGTAAGAATACGTCTTATTTCATAGAAAGCTGTTTTTAGGTCTTGCCAATGAAAATGAGTCTGAAAAGCACATATCAGATCAAATGTTTTGCTGTCAAATGAGGTGTTTTGAATATTTTCCAATTGAAAAACAGCTGTAGTAGGTAGCTTTTTGGCTTCTCTGATAGCTATTTCAGCAATTTCAATACCAACTACTTTACTCTCAGGAAAGTTTTTTGCTAGTAATGCCGTTGATTTTCCATTTCCCACCCCTATATCTAATATTTTCATAGGTGATTCTGATGGGTTGTAAAATGAAAGTGCCCAACGAACCATCGGTAGATAGGCTTTATTGAAAAGTTGCATCATCAGAACACCTACACTCCCTGAAGGTTTCTTTGATTGCTGAATCAGATAATAGAGTAAAGCTCCTAAAAATAGAAAAACCAAAAGTATAATACCAATTACTTTCATTATACCATTTAACAATTTCTATACACTTCCTCGAAGGGCAATCTAAACCTTTCACCCCAGATACCGCGCTGTTCACGAAGTCCACAAGTAATCACCATATTCACTTCTGCTCCGCAAGGTAAGTGTAACAACTTCTTAATGCGTCTGCTATCGTAACCCTCTAACGGACACGTATCGTAACCCTCCTCTGCCATGGCTAGCATAAAGGTCTGTGCTACAAGACCACAGCTCTTGTGTACGCTCACACGTATATCTCCCTCAGAGAGCTGTTGCATCATAGGGCGAAACCAACTGGTAACTACTCCAAATAATTTACGGAAACCGCCTAACAATCCAAAAAAACGACTATACACGAAGGGCATCAGTTTGCCGTAATATGCTTCTTTATCCTTGATACGTTTGGCTTGCCTTTCGAGCGGACTGTTACGCTGTACGTTACCTCGTTCAAATTCTAAAATCATCTCGGCATGCTGGCGGTGCTTGTCTTGACGGGTAACAAATATGACCATTTACTGGGCTGTAATGGCCGTACGCTGGTCAAGGCAGGCATGGGCGAGCTTTTTGAGTAATTCCTTATCAGTGATATGGTACAGCTCATACAGTTGCATATTGGAGCTGGTAGGTGCCAAGGTGGCGAGCTTAAGGCATTCGCGTACTTTTTCCTCACTAATGGGCGTAGGAGCGTAATAACGCACTGCCCTGCGGAAGTTTAAAATATCTTTTAACATAATATCAGTAATTAATAATGTTTTACTAATTTTACACATTCCAATACACACATACCATTGCCAACAATGCTGGCAATGCTTGCGCAAAGAATATCTTCCCAGAAGTGGTGATTCCTCCATAAATCCCTGCTATGGCTACGCAGCCTAAGAAAAAGAAACGCACATATAGGCTCCACTGGGGATCGGAGATACAGAGACTCCATACAAGTCCCGCCGCTAAAAAGCCGTTGTACAATCCTTGATTAGCCGCCATACTCTTTGTATCGGCAAATAAATGTTCGGGCAAAGACTCAAAATTTTGTTTCCCAAGCAAACATCTCTATATAGAGTATGTATAGGTGCTCAAGGGCTACCAAAATAGTTACAATAGTTGCAAACATGATAATATAGTTTTGAGTTATTAGTTTTGAATTTTGAGTTATAGTCAAACAGAAATGGTTTGCGAAAAATTAGCATGAGCAGGTGTAGGGGCTAATGGCAATTAGCCCTTGAAAGAGAGTGAATTAGGGATGAACCTCTTGCCTTATTTATTCGTATTTTATTCGCATTCTAAATATGATTGACTATAGATTAAATAAAGAATGGTTAACAATAGAGTGATGTTTTTCACTTTTCACTTTTCGTTCTTCACTTAATTTGCTTTTCACTCTTATCTACCTGTTGCCCAATTCGATTTGCCAGCCAGCTTACGTAAAAGAGTTGAAAACTGTGATACAGCATGATAGGGAGCAGATAGAGTACTTTTTGGGTTTCAGGAATTCCTAAGACCATTACAAAGAGGCTCCCATGTACCAGTGACTTCTTAGACCCACAGAAGGTCGCTGTAATAGTATCCTCTCTATTAAAACCTAAAGCCTGTGCAATACGTTTGAGTATAGCATACACTACAAAAAATAACCCTACCGAAGCGAAGGCAATAATCACAAAAGTTATAAGAGAAACAGAAAGGAATATCCGCTTAACAAAAGCATCAGAAAAGCTCTCATATACAATGAGCAAAATAATAAATCGGTCAAACTGCCCTATCCATTTGTTATATTTATCCACCCATTTCTTCAAAAGTGGATTCAAAAGGAGTCCTAATATGATAGGTAATAATACTTTTAATAATAATTGTTGGATAATTTCTCCTTGATTGACCTCTGTGGAGGCATTCCCTAAGAAAAATCCCATAAGCAAAGGTGTGGCTACAATCCCAATAAGCCCCGATATGGAGGCATTAAATATAGCTGAGGTAATATTGCCTTTAGCAATAGAGACCATCACCACTGAGGACGACACAGTGGAAGGTAGACTTGCTAAAAAGAAAATGGAAAGCCATACCAATTGGTACTCTGTTCCCTTGGCAAGGGGATAAAACAAAACTACCAAGAGCGGAAAGAGGACAAAAGTACCCAGTTGTACCAATAAATGTAGTTTCCAGTTTTTTATATCCCGAAAGACTTCTTTAATATTGAGTTTCAGTCCGTAGAGCAAGAAGATGATACAAATTCCCCAGTCAATAAAGCGATTCAAGTTAAAAACTGTATTGTATTCATCTCTATAAGGGACAATTCTCGCCAAGACGATCATACCGACTAAGGCAAAGAGGAAGTTGTTTTGTTTGTTAAAGATTTTTTTCATTTTGAGTATTTTGTTTTTTTAATCGGCTTAATAAGATGAATAATAGGACATAGCCTATACTTATACTACCCCATATAAGCAAAGTTCTCAAAGGACGATAGGGCAAATGCTGTAATATCTCTAAGGAAAGTAACCCATAAGGCAGCAAAAAGAGTCCTTTCTTCCATTGGAATAGTAAAAAGGCGAGCAGTAACCCTATAGGGTTGAAATAATAATACACAAAATAAACAAATGAACTCCATGAGACACCATGTATAGTGGTATAAGAGAAGTATTTTTCATAGAAAGCACTTATTAAGGTCTGTACTCCTATAGGTAAGAGCCAACATCCTACTAAAGCTAAAGTATAGAATAGACATTTTTCCATAAGAATGTTTTCTTTCTCTTTCTATTAAGAGTAAAGCATAGAATTTAAATAAATTTTTATCAAATAGAAAAGCGATACTTTTGTATCGCCTTCGAAGTTCCTTTATTATTCCACTACCCTCACAGGAGTACCATTATCTATATTGATTTGTCCACTGGTGATCACTTCTTCACCTTGAGTGAGTCCACTTAAAATTTCCACCTTATCACCAAAATTACGTCCACTTTTTACAATGACCATTTCAGCCTTAAGTACATTCTCTCCTTTGCTATTTTTTCCAGTTACAATTTTAAATATTTTGTTTTGGCTTACACTTCCCACAAAAGCAGCATGAGGCACTACAAGGGCAGTAGTATTCTCTGTCTGTCCATCAAACTGAGCCGTAGCATACATTCCTGCTTTAAGTTCTCTATTCTTATTGGCAACCAAGATTTCTACAGGGAACTTAAGAGCGCCGTTGGATTTAGGTGCTATAAAAATAATCTTTCCTTCCACTGCTTGGGAAGAAGTGCTGGGTTTTATCTTAATCATTTCTCCTACTTTTAGCCTACCTACTTGATCCTCATCAACAGTAATCTTAAGCTTTAGATTGTCAATATTAACCACATTAAAAAGAGGTTGACCTGCACTGACAAGAGTTCCTTCTTCCACTTCCTTACTACTTACAATTCCACTAATCTTGCTTCTTACAGAAGTATCTCCAGAGACAATGGCAGCTGAGTTATAATTGGCTTGAGCATTTTTGAGTTGTAAGCGAGCTTGCTCCAATTGTTGAGCAGTAACCCCTCCTGTTTGATAAGCACTTTCAAAACGCTTAAGGTCAGCTTTAGCATTCTCAAGAACAGCCTTAGCATTTTCTAACTGTACATTAGTACGGTCAGCTTTGGTAGTGGCAAGTACTTGTCCTGCCTTTACATAATCTCCTTCTTTTACATAGATCTTGATAATCTGTCCACCTACCTCAGAAGAGACATTAAGGTCTTGTTCAGCAACAAAAGTTCCATTGGCAGTAAATAAGTCGGATACATTTTCTCGAGTCACTTTAACAGCTCGTACTGCTACTTGCGCTTCTTTTTGAGCAACAATAGCTACTTCCTGGGCATTTTTTTCTTTGTTAGAATACAATCGGTATGCTATAAGACTCATTATAGCAATTACGATTAATACAGTAAGTATCTTTTTCATTTGTTCTAAATTTTATATTTCAAGTGAAGGTTTTATCTCTGTCATCCACTTTATTCTTTTTTCAAGGCGCAAAGGTAATATAAAAAACTTAATAAACAAAAAAAGTTTCCAACTTTTTATTAAATGAAAAGTGAAAAATAATTTGTATCTTTGCAGTACACATTTCAAATAAAGAAATCACATTTCAGATGAGAGTATTTTTAAGTTTTTTCGCTATCATCATAGCTTTTATAAGTTGCCAAAAGGATAACACTCCTAAAGTAGCACCACCTCCCAAAAACCTCAGTACTCTAATAGGATATTGGCAGAAGGAACATCCCTCTTCCTGCGGAGAAGAGGAAATCCTTCTTTTTACAGAGACGAGAATAGGATTTGTTCACTTAGAGGAAAATACCTGTAAACTTGCCTATCCAAAAATCATAGAGCATACTTATACCTTGACTGAGATAGGAAAAATCTCTATAGAGGGAGAGAATAACTCTTGGGAGTATGCCTTTAAAGAAGAACAGCTCTTATTGAAAAAAACTTCTACAGGTACCCCCCATACCTACAAACGAATTTCAGCCGATGATTATGGAAGGTTCATAAAAGAACATCAAAAACAGCCATAATCACCTTATACTTAATTAAAAGTAATTTTACAACAATAAAAGTAACGCACAGGCTTTCCTCTCTGTTGCGCTGGAATCAGTTTAGGAAAATGATCCATAGAGTGCTGTACCTCTTTCCTGATATAAGAGGAGGATGTGAGGCACTTAATAAGTCTTACACTTCCATCCTTCTCCACACTAAAAAGAATTATTGCCTGTCCATCAAGTTCTTTGTAACACTTCGTTTGAGTTCTCTGTTGAAAATATTGAGAGAAAAAATAATAGAAACAAGCATCTCTTTTACTCGTACTCACCTCCTTACATTGTACAAACATAGGTTTTCGTTCCCCTGAGGGGAAGCAACATACTACTACATCATCAACCTCCTCTTCCTCAATACTCATCTGAGGAATTGTGTCCTTCACTTGTGCTTTCCCTAAATAAGAGAATAACACCAATAAGGAGGTCAATAAGGATATCTTTTTCATATTATAAGTTTGCTTTTAAAGGTAATATAACTCATTTAGTCGCTTTTTAATGCTTCTTCAAAACTAAGTATCTCGTATTCTTCATTTAAGTGATATTTCTCTTTAGTCTTCTCGTACCAAGCGTCGTGTTCTTCCTGAAAACCATTGGTATCAGAGGGTGTTCCGTCTTGCCAATACCTATTTTCCTTGGTTATCTCCATTGCGTTATGATAAGTAAGTTCGTGCGTAATACAAAATAAATCCTCAAGATCTTTAGGCGGGGTTGCAAATAGGGCTTTCAGGCGACCTTGAGCTAATTTTTCAGCAGCTCCTTCCCAGCTAAGCCCTGCATAATGTACCATATAGTGCTTAAGCCATTCACAATAGGAATAGTGGTTGTAAATCCAATAATATTGGCTTTCTATGTCTTCATATACAATTCCATCGCGCAAGCCATTTTCGTGAGGCTCGGTTCCTATCTGTGCTAATCGTTTTTGTAAGACATTCATTTATTTACTTTTTCTAAAAGTAATACCATAAAATTTATTATCCCAAAACAATTCTGTTTTCTTTTCAGCTACAGAAAGAGGAATACATTGTTCTATGGTGTTCAAATCGACTGTTTTGCCTTCAAAATAAGATTTGGAGAAGACACTTTTCTTGTATTGGGTCTCCACAAAGTCGGCTGTTTCATCAGCAATAAGCAATTTGCTTCCCACTTTAGCCACTCTAAGCATTTCACTCATTGCACGAATTTTGTCGTTAAAAAAGTTAATGCCCCCAATGTGAAAAACAATATCAAAGATATTATCAGCAAAAGGAAGATCTTCAGCGGGGCATTGTACAAGCGTTAAATTAGTTTTCTTTTGCATTTTTTTCTTGCACTTTTTGAGCATTCCCATCGAAATATCAACTCCTACAAGGTCTATCGTTTTCAAATCAATCCTTTGTGGCAAATAACGTAAGTCAGCTCCTGTACCTATGGAAACATAAAGTACCGAAATATTGTTTTTCCATTCCAAACGGCTCATCAACTCGGTACGTAGATGATCAATAGCGTGTCCATACTTGAGTCTTCCTATCCATTTCTCTCCAAAATCATAGAAAAAAGACATCCAATCGTACATTTTCATATACCTTTGGTTATCTCCACTAATGAAATAGTCATTCATACAGCATAAA
The DNA here is from genome assembly GCF_035282625.1 of Capnocytophaga sp. G2. Taxonomy (NCBI): domain Bacteria; kingdom Pseudomonadati; phylum Bacteroidota; class Flavobacteriia; order Flavobacteriales; family Flavobacteriaceae; genus Capnocytophaga; species Capnocytophaga sp. G2. The sequence continues at coordinate 36,282 of NZ_JAYKBU010000013.1, forward strand.
ATACCATTTTCTTGTTTCAAATCTTCTACTTTTATATCAGATTTTAGCTTTTGAGATATATCTGTCATCATATTTATTTATTCAAATGAGTTTTTCTTAATTAAGTTATATTTCAATTTCCATAGGGCTTTTTCCCTTTTTATATCTTTTCGTTCTACCCACCTATTTTTGTTACTTTTTCTATTATTCTTGATAAAAAATCCAAGAAATCCGAAAAATATCTCCTCACTTTTTACCAAAAACAAACAATATTCAGTATATTTCTTATCTATTCTGTCAGTTTTCTACTTCATATTGCATTTCCTGTACTTAATATTGTATTGTTTGAACCTGATATTGTGTTGCCTGTACTTAATATTGTATTGTTTGGAATTAATATTGTATTGTTTGTAGTTAATATTGCATTGTTCGGACTTAATATTGTATTGTTTGGAGTTAATATTGCTTTCTACGGACTTAATATTGTATTCTACAGACTTAATATTGCTTTCTACGGACTCAATTTTGTATTCTACAAACTTAATTTTTTACCTTTATTATCTTTTCTTAATTAATATATCTCCCTGATTCAAAAAAAGTTTTTCACCCTCTATTTGTAACTCTTGCCAATATTTCCTCTCTTCAATTTCTGTATCATCTACAATACGAAAATTAGCAAAATCGGTAGAAGGAGCAGGCAAAACAATGAGCTTTTCTATATTTTTTCGTTCCAAATGATAGGTGTCTGAAAGGTTTTTAAGGAATAATAGCTGTTCTAACTCCTTTTTATAATCTACAAGTTCTTGTTTCTCTTTCTCTGAGAGAAAATGTTCTTTAATCTGCTGAACTGTTTTTTGAAGTTCATTTTCTATAAGTTGTTGAGCAGTTGTCTTCATTATAATCCGTATTTTTTCCAGCCTCCGTCACGCCATTGGCACTCGTCAATCTTCCAAATACCGTTTTTTCGGATAATTAGGAAGCGATACTGAAAGTTTAACTCGTCTTGGGTGTAAATATATATCTTATTCTTGGTAAGGGTTTCACTATCTATAATTTGATGATTGCCATAGGTCCCACCTTTTGTCATAGAAAAGCTAATCCACTCAGGACGATAGCCTATGCGGCGTTTGTCGGTGCAATATTTTTTAAAAATCGTTTTACATTTTTCTTCTATCAAAAGGTCATCCTCTTCTGTTTCATCATTTTTTGTAGCGAATTCTTCCCACTGGGTCATCGCCGAGAAAAAGTTTAAGAGCAATTGTTTAACTACTTGCAAATCATCAGCATTGGTAGCAGTAGATTTCTTCTTTCCTGCCGTGCGCTGGGCTTGTTCAAAGGTTTTAATTTGTTCCTCGGTGAAAAACTTATCGAGATAGAACTTTATTCTGCTATAATGCGCCACAGCCATTAGCCCCTCGAAAGTGATGTGGGTACGGCGCAATGAAATAGACTTCAGGCGAGGCACTTGCAAGACGATTTTCAAGGTTTCATCGGTTACGGGGCAACCGTCCAACGAAATGTGAGCAACAGGTTTCTCGACAAAGTATTTGAAGCCTTCGCCTGTGAGTTGCTTATTGTCTTCTAAGAAAAGGAGTTTTAGTTTGGGCAAAGTAGCCAAGTATTTGAGGACTTCATCGGTAATATCGGTATTGATAAAACCCATATTTACTAAGGATTTTACTTGCACTATCTGCTCTACCATCGCATCGGTGAGGGCAACGTTTTTATAATGATGTCCTTTGCAGAAGCGCTCTTCGGTTACTTCTTTTAAAGCGGCTTCTAAGGTAATAGCGTGTTTGTAAGCTGCCATATCTTTGAATTTTGAGTTCAGCTATTGTCTGGTTATACTTTTTTTATCATTCGTTTGTAAAATCAGGATCATCATCTTCTTGTTTCTCTGTACGAGATAGTTTAAAATATGGTGTTATTTGCTCCCTTATTCTGTCCATCATTTCTGCCATTTACATTAAAACGAAAAATCTTTAGATTTAGTGCATCTGCCTCCTCTGTTTTTCCTGCTTTTCTTAGGTTTTCTACAAGCCCATCTTTTGTTTCTCCCACATTATTCATCACGTCATTAAGGGTTTTTCCTGTAGCATAAACACCATCATTATCTATATAAGCTACATACAAGTTGTTATTCTTTTTTCTGATTAAATATCAATCATAGCAATTTGGTTACATTATCGTAAATACATTTTTCAATTATAAATACAATATATTCCAACGAGACATTAGTTACTGGTCATTTGCTCCACTTTCGGGTTAGTGGGATATCATTTCCCAAAAGACACCTACAATAACTCTTGAGTATCACAACCAACATATCAATTGGAGTGGCAGACGCTTTTTTGAGAGTATAGTCCAACATTTGAATACATTCTGTTAGATTTTTAGTTTTTTTATATTTCATTTCTAATTATTATGTACTCCATCACATAAGCGGAACACCAATAATTGTTTCACAACCAAAAAAGAACTCTTCTCTTGAAGTGTTTGGGCATATTGTCTTAAACGATGAGCACCTTCGTCCCAAAGTTCATTGTTCAGCAAACACTCTACCATACAGTCTTCCCAAACACGTGCTACATAACATTTGAGCGATTGAATACGAAAGTCTGTAGTAAAGTTTTTAGGGAATATATCCATTAGTAGATGGTAAAAATCTGTCTCCTTAGGAGGTGTTTGCCATTTTCCTAAAAGATACAGACTACCAAGAGAGGTATGCCAATGGTAATCTCCGATATTGATATCGCACCCCTTATCAAAATAACAGTTTAAACTATTGATAATAGTTTGAAAAGTAGTGGAAAGGTAGTTTATTGCAAGAAAACGTACTTTTTCCTCGTCTGTCTCTCCGAATCCTGCTATGTTATCCTTGATTCCTTGAGGAAAATAGCCTTCTTCCAAGTAAGTTCCTATATGTAGTTCTATAAGGTTTTCATCCATTTCAGGAGTAGGGATTACCTTTATCTCAATACGCATTTTATCCCCCATCCAGATAGTACGGGTAGGAATATCAGGATTTGCTTTAAATCCTTGTTTTATAATTCTTTGAGAGAGCTCCTCAAGGATCTTCTCTTCTATGTGAGTGGTAAGGCGCATATTTGTTATTAAATATTTAGTTCATATTTCTTAGCATAACCTTCTAAGGTTGGCTTAGCCAAAGGATTTACTTTTTGTAAAAGTTGGTTATATACTGCTTGGGCTTTCTCCTTCTGTTTATACTCGCCATAGAAAATGAGAAGGTCAAAAGAAATACCCAACAGTTTTGAATCTTTTTCTAATGTTGAAAATATTTTTTGCACTGAATTGAGTTGGTCAAAGAAAGGTAGAATATAGTTTTGTACATCTTCCTGTACTTCTTTGATGAGTTTTTGTTCATCAGTAGTATCATTTACCTCGTACCACAAATCCTTTCTACCTCGTAAATCGTTAATAGTTTTACGAATAATACAAATGGGTTCTGTGGGGTAGTCAGGCACTTTTCCCGTATGGCTAACTGACCAAAATCTGGGTTTGAAGATTCCTATATTGATTCGAAACCTAATATGATCTCTATTACCATAACTGCTTTTTTGAATATTGATGATATGCCCTACCTCAGAGAGTTGGCGATAATAGTTCAAGGCTTTCTTTTTAAAAGAAAGGGGCTTTAACAAAGGAGTAAATCCCTCTTTTACAATCGTATCAAATTTAGTTTGTGTATCTGTTTTCATCTACTGGGTATTTTATTGATTTTTTGCTTTTATTTGATCATCATTGATTTGTCTTCTGTTGTTCAAATCAGTATAGAAATAGGAATCGTGAGGAGAAAAATAGCCTTCAGCTTATATATTAGCTTCTTTTATGGCATCTTTCTACCTTTGTTGAAACTATTTAGAGAAAATGATATTCTTTTCCTTTCCATATTTTTATAAATAGTTATCTATCTCGTCTTCTTTCAAGCCATCATCGTACAAATTATCTTCCAAATGGATATCTTTAGCAATAAAATCATACGAGGGAAAGTATTTCCCTATTTTCTGTGAAAGGATATCAATATGTTCACCTTTTGCATTTATTGTTCAAGCAGAAATTATAAGCTATTTGTAATCGTATTCTAATAGATAATATGTTCTTTTATTTTGTAGGAGTCCTATAATGTCTTTTTCTACAAGTTGATTGTACATTTCCAAGTCAGAAGCAAATAATTTCAATAATTTTATTATTCTTTTCATCGTTTATGTTTATTTATGATGCAGAATTACTCACTTCTGTACAAAAATAGATTCATATTCCATTATTTTGTGTTCATATCCTATTTTTTAGAGTTAATATTGTCTTAGCTGAAAATATTTTTCTATCCTCTTAGCAAAGGTCTGATAAAATCAAAATATTTTTCATCTTCTTCTTGGAAAATATCTTCTCCCTCCATCATATAGGCGCATAGGAGGTATTCTTTTGCTTTCTCCTTATCACCGAGTTCATATTGAGCTTGCCCTAAACGGATATTTACAAAGGGATTTTCGTAGCCATCGGCGCAATTTATTGCGTTATACATCTGCTTACTGCACCCCGCATAATCGCCCATCATAAAACACATATCTCCGATGCTCGCATAGAGCCAAAGAGATGCTTCCCAAACGGTTTTGGGTTCGGGGACTAAGGCAAGTGCTTCTTCAAACTTCGCTTTTGCAGCGGCAAAACAGTCATTGTCGGCAAGATCGTTGCCTTCTTCAGATAAAACGGTGATGCTATCGTAGAGTGCATCATCTAATTCTTTTGGCGCATTCATCTCTTTAATAATTTAATTTTTAATATTTAATTTACAGAGAAAAATAGGATGAAATTTTTCACTTTTTAGTCTGCTGTCGAGACAACAATTCCTATATAAGGGTTTGCTGAGCTACTGCCAAATGTTTGTGATAAGGGTTGTTATTTTGCTCAGTATCCAGTTGAAAAAGGTGAAAATCTATTACACCGCCTTCACGTTCATAGATTTTGTATTTCTCTATAAATTAGGAAATCTCAATAATTGCCATTTGCTTATGATTAATTGCTATCAGCAAAAGGTGCTAACAGTTGTGTTAATGCTTCTTTTATGACTGTGCTATCAACATTGGTAACTTGCTTTTCTATAAGCTCAAAAATGGTAAAAGTCGTTTAAAATACTGTATATAGCTATAGTGTGTGGTGTATTGGGTTACATTTTATAGGGGTTCCTTCTAATGAGTGGGTATCTCTATCATTTTTTACATTGCTCAGAAAGTACCTTAGCAAGCTGGGGAAATATTTCCTTGAGCTGCTCCTGTGTCCAATCTCGGTTTCTGATTTCTGAATTAATAGCTAGAGATTGGTCTATTTCATCTTGCATTTCTTTGTTCCACACTCCAAGATAAATCTTTTCAAAAGCACGAATTTTTGTCTTAGTACGCTCCATATAGATTTTCTGCGCTAATCTTCTTACTTCTTCATAGTTACATTTATCCTTTTTAGGGTTCAGTATAGCCAAAAAATCTGGATCAGCAAGCGTTTTCTCATAGACCTCTCGTCCATGAGTAATAAGGTAGCCTGCAAAACCATAAGTATCAGTACAATAACCTCCATTAATCAGTACCAACGCTGACCACATTAAGTGTCCAGGTTGTTTAATCACTGTAATCTCATACCATTCATAAATAAATTGAAACAAGAGTAAATCTTCGCCCTATAAAGTCTCTAGTTTGGTTTGTAATATTAAGGAAATTTATCATTGTTTCCAACAGATTTTCTCGCCTGTTCAATGATTTTCCAAAAAATTTCTACTATCATTATTTTCAAATATTAAGTACTAAAATAGTGAAAGACAAACTTAGGAAAATGGTTATTTAGGTAATATTCTCCCTTGATAACAGCAAAATATTCTTTTCCCTCATACAAAGAGGCTTCAATTCCCACCACTTCGTCAGTGTTGTTCATCACAAAAATTTCCAAATTACTCTTTCCTCCCTCTCCCTTATCCATTTCCTCAATTGGAAAAAGGGTCAAATTACTTTTATCTTCTATAAAGTCTAACATTTCATATATTTCCTCCAAAAAACCATCTGAGATATCATATCTTCCAGCTAAAGTTTGTGTATCTTTAGCTTTATAAGATTCTAAGAAATTAGAAAGTGTATTGTAAATATCCGTCCTAAGCTTTTTATCCATATTATTTTAGCATAAAAATCTATCATCCAAGTCCAAAAATAGTTAAGTATCTATATCAAAAGCTTAATTTAAAGCTTTACCAACTTTACCTAAGTTAATCTGTGCCTCAACTTTAGCAATAGCTCCTAAGCATATTGCTATTAGAGTCTCTTTTTCTTTAATTTCTTTTAAATAATATTGTGCAAATATAATCATTTTAGTTAGAATAACAAGTTCTTTAATAGAAAAGAGACTAACCTTTCGGATAGCCTCTTTTATCTAAATATCATGAAAATTTTATACCTCATGTTCGCCTTTGATGTCTCTGTGCTCATAATCAGCAATCATCAGTTTTTCGTAATCAGTTTTAGTACCTTTACCGAAACGTCTGCCAATATTGTCAAAAATAAGATATACCAAAGGCACTACAATAAGTGTTAAGAACAATGAGGAAATAAGTCCACCTATAATTACAATCGCCAAACCATTGTTCACTTCGGCACCTGCTCCATTGGCAATAGCAAGCGGAATCATACCTGCTACCATTGCGATAGTCGTCATCAAGATAGGGCGTAAACGCGCGTGGTTTGCTTGTATTAATGCGGTTACTGTATCTTCCCCTTCTTGCTTGCGGTGGTTGGCAAAGTCTACTAACATAATTGCATTCTTAGCAACCAACCCGATAAGCATAATGATACCTAAAAGAGTAAAGATATTGAGTGACATATTAGCTAATGCCAAAGCTACTAAAGCTCCAATGAACGAAAGCGGTATAGAGAACAATACCACAAAAGGTCGTGAAAAACTGTCATATAACACTACCATTACCATATAAACTAAGAGAATAGCTGCAAAGAGCGATATGAACAAGGTACCAAATCCTTCGTCTTGCATCTCTTGGTCACCTGTAAACACGAAGTGTACGTTAGCAGGTTTTTCTAATTGATCTATTTTAGTTTTCCATTCTGAAACTATAGTACCTGTAGGACGACCTACCGATTGGGCTTTTACAGTTACCGAAGGAGATTTGTCATAACGTTCCAGCTGTGTAGGTCCTGAAGCGTAGGCTATAGTTGCAAATTGTGATAGTTTTACCTGTTGTCCCACTGAACTAATAAACATCATATTTTCTATATCGTCTATAGACTGACGGCTACCTTCTTCAAACACTATATTAATATTGTATTCTGAATCTCCTGTACGGAACTTACTGTTGTCATTACCATTAAAAGCGGTTCGCATCGTTCCCCCTACAGTAGCAATATTAAGTCCTAACATTGCCATCTTATCGCGGTCTATCTGTACATTTATTTCGGGATTACCAGATTCTGAGGAGAGCTTAATTTCAGTAGCACCTTCAACAGTTTTAAGAAGCTCAGCTGTTTTTTCAGCGTACTGTTGGGCTACTTCCACATTGTCAGAAGTAACTACCAAAGCAATTGGCGATTGCTCAGCTCCCATCAATCCTACAGGCACCGTCTTTACTTTAGCATCTACCAAATACTGACTCAGTTCACGTTTCAGCTTTGCCGCAATCACTTTAGTTGATTCACTACGCTCTTTCTTATCGATAATAGTAAGCTGTATTTCCGATTTGTAAGGGGTCGCTTGTGAAGCTCCCATACCACTGGTAGACTGTCCTACAGTAGTAATCATACTCTCTACCAAAGGTTTATTGGTACCCTCTACTTTTAAGCTACGAAGGTAGTTCTCAGCCTTTTGGGTGATAAAGTTAGTCTGCTCTAAGGAAGCATCTTTATTCAATTCAAACTGCACTAAAAACTTTCCTCTATCCATATTAGGCATAAATTCAGATCCGATAAATCCAGTAGGAATCAATGAACAAGAACCTGCAAAAAGAAAAAATACCAAAATGATAGTTTTCCATTTATTGGCAAATACCCATACCAATAAGTCAGAGAAGAACTGTGTAAAGCGTTTGAGATATCCTTCAAAGCCTATGGTCATCTTTCCTAAAAATGAATTGGGATTTGCGTGCTCTAATTTTCCAAACCTAGAGTACAACCAAGGGACAACTGTAAAAGACATCAATAATGAAAGCATTGTAGCAATAGCTACAGTCAAACAGAATTCACGCAATACTTTTACTACAATAGCATTCCCTATTGAAATAGGGACGAATACTACCACAATTACTAAGGTAATTGCCATTACAGTAAGCACAATTTCCTTAGAGCCATCAAAAGCAGCACGCACTTTGTTCTTACCCATCTCCATATGACGGTGAATGTTTTCCAACACTACAATAGCATCGTCCACCAAGATACCTACCACCATCGAAAGGGCAACAAGGCTCATCATATTCAGCGTAAAGCCAAAGAAATACATACCTATAAAAGTAGCAATGAGTGAAGTAGGTATAGATACCATTACAATAATAGCATTACGCAAGCTGTGGAGGAAGAAGAACATTACTACCGCTACTAATACAATTGCCAATATCAAATCGGACATTACAGAATTGGCTGCTTCCAAGGTGAACTCACTGGTATCCTCAGCTAATAGCATCTTTACACCTTCATTCTTATACGTTTGTTCTATTTGTACCATTTTTTCACGCACCATTTCACTCACCGATACAGCATTAGCATCGGTTTGTTTCAATACTTGTAGCAAGAGAGTATTTTCTTGATCTATCCGTGCTATTTTTGTGGCTTCTTCTTCGGTATCTTGCACATCAGCAACATCAGACAAATGAATTTCTATACCATTCTGTGAAGCCAACGTAAGGTTACGCAACTGTTCTACATCTTGTATTTTTCCCAACAGACGTATAGAGGTACTATTCTCGCGAGTTTTTATTTTTCCTGCAGGAATTTCCATGTTGGAGGCTGCAATGAGTTGTTGTACCTGTGCAATAGAAAGTCCGTAACCTTCTAACTTCTTAGCATCAATGCTTACGCGTATTTCGCGCTTGCGACCACCTATTATATTTACTTGTGCTACTCCTGGAACACGTGATAACTCTGGCTGTATTTTTTTATCTACCAAGTCGTACAGTTCTTGTGCCGATAACTTAGAAGTTACCCCTATAGACACAATAGGCAAATCGGAAAGAGAGAATTTACTCAATGATGGCTCTTTAGCATCATCGGGTAAATCAGCTCTTATTGCATTAATTTTGCGCTGTGCCTCATTAAGGGTGTTATCTACATTCGCATCGTTAGTAAGTTGTACTACTACCACCGAAAGACTTTCGTACGAGTATGAATATATCTTTTTGATATTCTCCAAAGCCGAAACGGCATCCTCAATTTTCTTTGTCACGGTGCTCTCAATCTCCGAAGGAGAGGCTCCCGCATACACAGTAGAGATAGTAACTACATTTACCTCAAACTTAGGAATGAGTTCGTAGTTCAATAACTTATATGAATAGAAACCACCAAGTAGTAACAACAAGAGCATCACAATAAGTACACTGGGACGCTTAATAGAAAGTTTAATTATATCCATTTGTTATATCTTCTAAATCGGGGACAAAGGTAAAACAAAAAACTTAATAAACAAAAAAAGTTTCCACATTTTAAAAACTTTTATTAGTAACTCATGATCTCCATTGAATCATGATCTCCGATAAATAACAAATAAATGAGCCATCTAATATATAAATTATTGATATAAAACAGCATATAAAGAATAACCCATATCTTTTCTAAATACTAAACAAAGTTAAGTATATTACAAAATAAAAATATATAGGGTTTTATTTTGATTTATCAATAGACATTCGTAACTTTACTCCCTATTAGCAAACAGATGAATCTAAAATAAATAAGATATGAAAAAAGAAGAATTTCAAACTCCAATGGAGGACTCTCTTTATCCCTCCGAATGTACTACCATTATCGTAGGCAAAAAGATGACTCAAGATGGTTCCATGATTATAGCTCGTTCTGATGACTGGAATGCCGTAAATGCTAAAAAATTCAAAGTACATGCTCCTCAGAAAAAAGGACCTGAGGAATTTGTTTCTTTCAACAATCCTTTTCGTTGCAAACTTCCTGAAGAAGCATTAGGATATATGGGAATGCCTCCCTATCAATATCCTGATCAATGGGAAAGTGCAGGATTTAACACTGCAGGAGTAGGATTAAGTGCTACCGAAAGTATCTTTAGTAGTGACAAAGCCCTTGAAGTTGACCCCTTAGTCCCTTCAGGTCTAGGAGAAATTTCTATCACTAGTATTGTACTTCCTTATATTCATTCAGCTAAGGAAGGTGTGTTACTATTAGGTAAGCTTATAAAAGAGCACGGTGTTGCTGAGGGTTTTGGTGTAAGTTTCGTGGATAACAAAGAAATATGGTACTTAGAAACTGCCTGTGGACACCGTTGGCTCGCTTGTCGTATCCCTGATGATGTATATTTTATATCTGCCAATCAAAGTCGTTTCCGAGATTATGATCCTAAAGATAAGGAAAATTTCCTTGCCAGTGAGGATTTGATAGACTTCGCTATACAACATAAATTACACAATCCTAAAGAAAAATTTGACTTTCACAAAGCCTATATTCGTGATGTAAAACTTGATATCACTTATAACTATCCTCGTGTATGGGCGTTGCAAGCATTCTTCAGCCCTAAACTTAAGAATGATGTAACTAAGAATACATTCCCTGTATATGCAAAAGGAGAAAAACCAATTTCTCTCTCCGATGTACGTCGTGCTTATTACCACCACTATCAAGGTACTGAACATGACCCTTATTTTCATGAAAACCCTAAAGAAGTATACCGCCCTGTGGCTATCTTCCGTGCTACCAATACACACATCTTACAAGTAAGACCAGAATTACCTGAAGCTATTGGAGAGATTAACTATGTGGCCTTAGGTATGGCTGCACTAGGAATCTTCATCCCTTTGTATCAAGGGGTAACTTCCTATCCAGAAGCTTATAGTAAGGGGGATAATCATTGTAGTTCTGATTCCGCATATTGGATTCTGAGAAAAGTACAGACTTTAGGTATGGTTAATTACAAAAAATATGCTCCTGTTATCCGAGATGTATATGACCGATTTGAAAAAGAAATGGAACAACGCCAACGAGAAATGGAAGCTAATTACTTAGCTATATACAAAGCACAACCTATCGCTGCTCAAGAATTATTGCAAAAATTCTCTGATAAATTATTAGAGGATATCTTGCAAGTAAGCCGAGATTTATTAGATGATTTATTCACTCGCCTTACCCTTGACGTACAAGCAGAATACCGATTCGCTGGTGCTTAAAAATATATAAAAAGAGAAAAAAGAGGCTGTCTGGAATTTCAGATAGCCTCTTTCTTGTTGCCGTATAAGTGCTATCACGATAGATAAAACGGTGGAAAGCCTGAAGAGATCAAAAGTTTTAGTATTCCAAATACAGATACAAAGCTTGAAACTCCCTATATTTAGATAAAGATGTTATATCATCCTCCTAAAATTCGCTAATAATTTATTATTTTTTGCCTTTCAAGGTGATTAAAATTCTTATTTTTTACAAAAAGCCCTCTTCACAACGTAGTAAAGAAGGCTTTAATATTTGAATTCTAAAATCTTTGAATAATCTCATTAGTTTTTATAAAGATAGAACCAGTTCTCACTATTGGCAACACTGGTCAATTTATAACGAATCCCTTCATCCTCCACTGTATAAGGTCCACTATTAGCGATTCTTCTATAGAGGATAGTTACCAATTGAGAAAAGAACTGTATTTGATTTCTATATTCACCAGTTCTAAGAGATTCATTATCAGAAGGATCTTTAAGAATAATCCGAACTTGGTCAGGATGGTCACCCACCCCTACAAAGTCTGCTTCATAATAAGTCCAAGAACCTCCTTCATAAGCTGAAGAATAGGAAACAAACTTAGTAAATCCTACTACTGATTGATCATCATTACCCTTGATTGTTGAAACAAGAAGTTCTGTATTTCTAGCCAAATCATACCAAGAATATCCCCACTGTATCCATGCGTTTGTTGTATTGAAGCTTGTCAAAAATACATTAGAAACATAGCCTTGGTTAAACCAAATTGACTTAGCAGTTCCATTAATTTCAATAGGACAAGAAACAAAGGTTATAGAAATAGCATTATCTGGTGTAATAAGACCCGTTTTTGCTTCATTAATATAGAGTTCCTCAATTTTAGTTCCATTTACATTCACAGGTTCGTAGAACTTAATTCCCTTATCTGTTACTATAAAGGCTTGTTGTATATTCTGGTCATCATAGCTAAATACTAACTGGCGATAGCTAGGAAAAAGAAGGAGAGAGATTGTTTTCCCATTAACTTGAATAGAATTAAGTCCTTTTCCTTTGAGGGTATTCGCATTCTCACGTACTTTATTAAGATATTCCATACGATCTCCTGTGAATTTGGTAAGGGTAAAGGTCGTATTAGATGTCCTTCCCAATAGGGTAAAGACCTCTTTTTCTTCCTTTGTAATCCCAAACTCAATATCTCCACCTCGTGCATTAGGGAATTGCCCTGAGGTACGGCGAAAATGGTGTATCACATCATTATAAGTATCAAAGCTAAGAGTAGGTCCTTCTGTAATCTGATAGGTGAAATAGGTAGTATATTCACTATTATCCTTCATCATTTCCGAAGAAGCACTCACTTTACCATCTTTTAACTTAAGGAAAATATTATATCCACCTATACTGTGATGTGCTCTTGGAAGTTTTCCAAGGCTTCTATATACTTCTGGATAATAAGTAAGTAACCAATAACTGCCATCCTCTAAGGTTTTCTTATAATGCTCTAAAGTCTCTGTAGTACGCTCTGCAGGTTTTTTATCAAAGGCATCATCCTCCTTATAGCTACAAGAGACTATAAGAGAAACTATTAAAAATAATGTTATATATCTTTTCATAAAATCTTAATTATTAGGTAAAACTGAAAAATCCTTTCTCTGAACAGGATTCCCTTCAAAATCTTTACCCACTACATAAGGGTAACGGCTACGTATCTCCGCACGAAGTTCATCCAAGTTAATATTCCATTCTTCCAAAAGATACTTTTTCATGATAGCCATCTTTTGTTCTATTTTTTGCTTTCCAGTATAAGTTTCAGTCTCACGTATTTTAGTATCAGCAGCCTTTAATCGCTCTTCCCATACATAAGAGGATTCATATTGAACACTTTGGTCATTATAGAGGTTGCCATAGTTCCAAAATTTATTCTTCCATTCAGTATAAAGCTCATAATCAAAACCATCAGGTATGGAGTGATACTGAGTATTTGTTTGGTTTTTGCCCCAACGAGTCTCATCGGAAGTTGCACAACCGCAATCCAAAGTAGCATTATAATATACTATATAACGAGCTAACATTTCCACAAAATCCTCATCACTATTAAAGCTAGAGTAGGCAGTCATAAAGCCCGCAGGTAAGAAGTTACTTGTATTAAGGTTCCATGCATTCACCCAGCTATCCCTTTTATAATCTGTAGCGGATATCCTCTCATAATCTGTAGGATATAGCTTAGCTTGGTGCCAAGTATGGGCATTTTCATGATAGAGAGTAACTAAGATATTATCATTAAGCCAATAGATATTATTAGGCTGAGTATGATTAATTTCCAACAAATGAATTTTGATTCCTGCAGAAGCAAATCCCACAAGCTTAGCTCCTGTTGGGTTGAAAGCAGGTTCTCCTATCAAAATAATGGTATTGAAAGAGTGTTCCTTTAGGAATTGCTTAGAGGTTATCTTAATGTAAGGCTCCACAAATAAATAATTGAATACATTTACAAACTCTACCGCTTTTTCATATCGAGTAGGTGCAAAGGTATAAGCACGATAGATTTCTCTCTCCAAAAAGCGATAAATAATATCAATACTATAGGGTTTGGTAAAATTCTGTTCTATGTACTTATCCAAATCATTCTGAGGGTTGAGGCTTCGTTCATCCCCTCCCTCATCAGGGATAATACCACTCTCCCCTGAGAGCTTATCATCATTAGAGCAACCTAATAGAAAGGTTCCTGCCAAAAGTATGTATAATATTTTTTTCATAAGTTAAGGTATTTGTTATCTTGGATTAGGAGTCATTCCTGCTTTTATCACCATTGCTGGCAATTGAAGTGTCCTTCTTAAATCATCTTGAGGAAGGATTTCTTTGACTGTAAATAAATTACGGTTACTATTATCTGTTTCATAACGCACCACTTCTATATTATAACGGCGCACATCTTGCCAACGCAATCCTTCTCCCAAAGTAAGGATTCTACGACATTGAAGCACATACTGTAGAAGAGGCTCCTGTACACCATCACTGGCTATGGTGAAGGAAGGGTTCAAGCGTTTTCTTTGAGTGGCTCCATCATTGGTACTTGTAGAATAAGCAAGATTACCATCACTATAGAAATCTATGATTTGTTGTTTGGTTACCACATTACGATTGGTATAACCATTAATAGTTTTCACAAAGATAAATTTGGAAGTCCACAGATTCAAATCATTCACGGCACTATCATATTGTCCCAAATGTATTTTAGCTTCAGCACGTACCAAAAGTGTTTCATCAGTAGTGAAGGGAATCATGATACTTCTGGAATAATCTCCTGAGAAAATAGGCCACTTGTCAAAGAAGATAGTATCATTTTCATTACTTGAGTTCTTAATAGGCATAAACCAGAAATATCCCCCCCCGAAATTATTGGCTCCAGCTTTTCCTTGAGGATCCCAAAGGTTTTTAGCATAAAGTGTTTCTTCATTGGAAATACGACTATTGTGAGTATAGCGTCTGGAATAATCCTCAGAATAATAGTTAGTAATCTGAGAATATACGGGGAGTACTAATAGGTTTGCTGTAATATCATCACGTGTGTAATATAGAGCTCTACTTCCTTGCTTAGCACTTCCTGCTTTGGTTACATCTCTAAAATCTTCCCAATTTCTTAGCAGATTCTTGGTGGTAGCATCATTAATGGTAAGTACCTCATTAGCCGCGTCCAAAGCCTTTTGCCATTGTTGATAATAAAGATAAAAACGAGCCGCAAAGGCATAAGCTGCCTTTCTATTAAAATGATACTTAGGCATATCATAATAACTATCTCTGATTAAGGGAAGTCCTGCAGTAAGATCTTTATCTATTTGCTGATATACTTGTGCTACAGAAACTCGATTATACTTCTTATTAAGTTCTGTTTCAGGAGCAAGCATATAAGGGATCCCCATATCTGAAGAACTTGTATTAGGATTAAATGGTTTACCGAAGAGGTTCACCAATTCAAAATGCCCATAAGCACGAGCTACCAGAGCCTCTCCTTTAGCTGGTTGGAGTTCTGTAGTATTTCCCAATTTCTCAATTGCCTCCAAAGCAGTATTGGCATGATTAATAGCATCATAATGGTATTGCCATACATACTTAAGCCCTTCATAGTTAGAATATTCATTTACAGTCTTCCAATTTGCCAACTCCTCACTTAAGTAGTTAGAGTAAGTTATGATACTTCCTCCATCTCCTATATTATCTGAGGAGAATTCATTCAGGATACTGGCACTCACTTGTGGATAAGCATTTACAAGAAGTTTCTTTACTTTTTCAGGAGAATCTATCCGTACTTGATTATCTGGCAATTCATCTAACTGTTTGTTACAACCTGTAAACATCAAAGTTGCAACGGCAAATATAGTATATAATTTTTTCATACGTTCATCTTTTAAAGTCCAATTCGTAAGGTAAAAATAAGTCTTTTAGGAGAGATCGGAGTATAGCCATTGACTAAGTAATCAGGGTCATCTCCGTTAAGTTTCTTATCTGCATAAAGAAGAGCTAAGTTAGTGGCTTGCAACTTCACACTCAATTGACGAATGCGACTCTCACGAAGAAAATCCTTATCAAAAGTATATCCTACGGAAATTTCCTTCAACCGAATGTTATCTCCCTTAGCAATACGTACATCAGAATAGTCATAAGTAAGATAAGCTTGGTTCATATTTTTCCAACCTCCATATATTTTTTCATACATGTAAGTGGTGTAAAGCCTTGGAATATTCGTCTTATTTTCATCTCCAGCATATTGCCAACGGTTATTTAGTTCACGTGGTGCATTGGAATAGTCATTATAAACACTACTCAACCTTCTAAGGCGTACTACATTTCCATAAGAATAGGTGAAGACCACTCCAAAGGAGATTCCCTTATAATTAATTGTATTGCTAAAGCTACCTTTATCTGTAGGAATGAGTGTTCCTGAATATTTTAAGAAGTCTACATTTTGGCTATCAAAACGTATACCACTTATAGTAGTATTACCATTTTGGTCACGGAAGGTAGGAACTCCCTCTTTATTAAGTCCATTAAAAGGAATAGAAAAAAGAGATTTCAAAGGATATCCTTCCTTAGCAAAACCTCCTGCAGATGTAGCATCAGAGGAGTTATATCCTACCATATCAGATATATTAGGACTAGTAAGCAATTTTGTTACTTCATTCTTAGCTCTTGAGTAGACAAAAGAAGTCCTCCAAGAGAAATCATCAGTTTTAATATTAGTAGTTTCCAATCCTATTTCCAAACCATGAATACGCATTTCTGCCATATTTCCTTTCTTTACTATAGTACCTCCCACTCCTTGAGTAATAATATCTCCAATAAGGTCATAGCTTCTACGGTTAAACCATTCCACAGAGAGATTAATACGATCGTTGAATAAACCAAATGCTGTACCAAGGTTAAGTTCTTGATTCTTTTCGTAAGTAAGATCGTGATTAGCTACATAAGAGATATTAAGTCCTATCTCTTGCTTGCTAGAATTCTTCCAAGGAAGGTTAGGATATATTTGAGAAAGTGAGTTGCTTACCGATGGAGCCACCGCTGTAATACCAAAGGATCCATAAAGGCTTAAGTGAGAAAATGGCTTTAAGTACTTAAAGAAACTCTCTTGAGACACATCCCAAGTGAGACCTGTATTCCAAGTAGGCATCCAACGGATATAGCGAGATTCTCCAAACTGATTGGAAGCATCATAACGTAAAGTACCATTAAAAGTATAACGATTATTATAAGTATAGGTTGCATTCCCAAAGAAAGCTTGATAGTTTCCCACAGTATTATTGATTTTATAATACTTGGTAGCATCCTCTTCTTGGAATTTCTTGAAAAGCATATAATTATAAGAGCTATAGTAACCTAAATTGTAAAGAACTCCATAATTCCTATTGACATCATTGGTATACTTGGCATTATCCATATCAAATCCTCCATAAAGTCCCAAGGTATGTAACCCATTCTTGAAAGAGTCATTATAGTTTATTGTTGCACGGAAACTATTAGCATTGGTAGTATTCTCTGTTTTCCTACGAATTCCTCCTTCTGTAAGTACAGGAATAGGAAGTGCAAATGGATCATTAGGATCTTTGTAGAGATAACCATTCTGATTTCTTATAATAGAGTTGGGCATATAACGATATGAAATAGCCTCATTAGAGTACTCTGTCTTTTCCTGATTATAAATAGCTGATTGATAACGAATAGCTCCCATTACAGTAGCCACTACCTTAGGAGTGATTTTCCAAGAAAGTTGCGCTTGAAGTCGTAAAGTAGCTATATCTGTATCCATATAGGCATTATTTATCTCATTAAAGATATTATAAGGACTATATCGGTTAGTATAATATGCCTTAGGATCTAAAGTACGTGATCGATTAAGAGCAAACTTATAAAGAGAGCCTGTAGTAGAAATATAAGGGGAAGTTTCATCACGATAGGAAAGGTCAGTAATGACATTCAAACGAAACTGAGAAGAAAGATTGTAATTAGCATTTAGGTTTCCTGAATATTGAGAAAGTTTACTTCCTTTTGTCCATCCTGGATCTGTAAGCAAGCTCAAAGAAGCATAGTAAGTAGATTTTTCACTACCAGAGGAGAAGGACAAAGTATGGTTCTGCATGATGCTGGTTTGGAAAAGTTCCTTGAACCAGTTGGTGTTTCTTCTTTCTGCTTCTTGCATATAGGCTAACCGTCCTTCAGCAGTATTGGGGACTACAGAATTCCCATTGGCATCCAAAGTATTGTGTAATTCATACATTTTCCCTATAACCCCTTTAGAAGAAAGAATAGACATATAGTCCGCCTTAAAATGTCCACCCTTAAGCAACTCCTGATAAACAGACATTTGATCTTTGGAATTCATGATATTATACTCCCCATAAGTAGGAATAAGGCGGAAGGTTGATTCGTTTGTATAAGTAATACTACTACTACCAGAGGTTCCTTTTTTAGTAGTTACCACCACTACTCCAGCAATCGCGCGAGGACCATAAACAGCAGTAGCAGAAGCATCCTTAAGCACCTTGAAACTCTCAATACTCTCAGCCGTAAGTCCTGGAATAGCAGAAGCAATAAGCATTTTTGCATCATCAGAAACCAAATCTTCAGGCTTAAGGTCAATATCATCTTGCAATATCACTCCATTGAGCACCCATAAAGGTTTTGCCTCTTTAGCAATAGAAGTCTGTCCTCGTGTATTGGTATTCATAGGAGTTCCTCCTTCCTTTTTCCCAGGTGCAGCTGCCACTTCATTCACTCCTTCCATTTTGATATCCACTATCAGGGAAGTTGGAGTAATTTCCTGAGGTTTCATTCCCTGCAGAGCAAATATCAAAGTTTGCCCTTTAGTAATCTCAATAGAATAACGACCTTCAAAATCCGTATAGGTACTCTTCTCCGTACCTTTTACACTCACCTGTACTCCTGGCTGTGGTAACGATTTAGTATTGGTCACCACCCCAGAAATTTTCATCTCTTCTTGTGCAAAAGAAGTTTGCCATACCCCCACAAGGAGTATAAGCATTAGCAAAGTTCTGATCTTTAATGTATTCATTTTTTGTATTCTTAGCTTTTCCTAATATTATAGAAAATTTCTACTTCCTTATTAAAACAATTTTCTATAATTTCCCATAAAGAGACGTGCAAAGTTACAAAAAATTTTTAAAACATACTAATATTTTACCATTCAAAAATCAAAAAATAATATAAAATAGATTAATTATGAAGACATTTCTTAAAATTAATCTTGTAACTCGTTATAGAATAAGAGGTTATACAAAATATAAAATCATAGAAAAATTTTTCAACTTTAACTAATTTGAAGTGATTCTATATAAAAAAGTCACCCAATTAATGGATGACTTTTCTGTGGGTCCTACTGGATTCGAACCAGTGACCCTCTGCTTGTAAGGCAGATGCTCTGAACCAGCTGAGCTAAGAACCCTACATTAATAACAAATAAAAATTTTTGACTTGAACAAAAGTGGTGGGTCCTACTGGATTCGAACCAGTGACCCTCTGCTTGTAAGGCAGATGCTCTGAACCAGCTGAGCTAAGAACCCTTTTGTAATCGGGTGCAAAGATACTACCTTTTTCCAAACTGACAAATATTTTTTACTGTTTTTTTAGATAAAATACTCATTCTATTTATTCTCAATTATTTACAAATTAACTCTTTTATATCAGTAATTAATCATTAATTTGTATCTTTGCACTTATTATAAATGAATCAAGAATGTCCGATGTTTCTTTAAGAATAACTGACCGCAATGGAGTTCTTTTTGAGGTAGAAGCCCCTACAGATATGAATATGTCCTTGATGGAAATTATCCGCGCTTATGCTATCGCTGAGGATGGCGAGATAGGGGTGTGTGGAGGTATGGCAATGTGTGGCTCTTGCCAATGTTATATTCTGAATAATACCCCCTTACCTCCTATAGGTGCTGAAGAAGAAGCGATGCTTTTTGAGACCTCTTATACTAAAGAAAATAGTCGGTTAGGATGCCAAATACCTATTACTGAAGATCTTAATGGTTTGGAGGTAGAATTGGCTCCTTATCCTTGAGAAGCACCATCTCCTCAAAGGGAATGATTGTTGTAAAACCTTTTTCAGAAAAATACGTGCTAACATAATTACACTCCCCTATCGCTAAGATAAAATCACCTCCCCAAGCCCCTAAACTCTTTAATTCTCCTGTAAAATCCTTAAATAGTCGTTCTTTTATTGTTGGTATTTGCAAATATGAGGATAGAAGTGTTTCATGTTCTTTTATAAGAGAAGAAAAATCTGTAAGATTATTTGCACGATAAATACATTCTGTTAAGAATGTGATCCGTTCTATAAGAGCCTTTTTGTTCTTTTTAATACTATGATAAAGAGAAATTCCCTCTCTACTATTTTGTTTCTTATTTAGATAAATAAAAAAAAGAGAAGAGACAAATGAAGGTTTATAATATATAGGATACACCTTTGCTTGTTCCTCTTGCAATTGATATAGAAGAGGAGAGGTAGCCTTCGCACAAGCAATATCATACCCACTTCCTCCGAAACTTTTCCATAACAACAGATAAGGGTTTACTTCTGCCCATTGTGCTATCATAGCTATAAGCGTAGAAGAAGAACCCAATCCCCATTGACGCGGGAATTCCAATAGGGTTTCTACCTGTACATTTTCTTCTTTAAGGAAGTTAGGATGCAATCTTTGAGCTTCTCTAATAATTTTTTCTAAGGTTTGTGCTATAGGATTCCGACTTGAAGAAAAGAGCTTTTCCTCAAACCAAATCTCTCTCTCCTGAGTAAGACTACGGAAATAGATTCCTTCCTTCTCTGAAGGGAATACTCTCATTTGTTGTCCCTTCTGGGTAGGTAGTGCTAAAGCCAAAGCCCCATCCAACACAGCATATTCTCCTGTGAGGAGTAATTTTCCATGTGTATAAAAGTCTCTCTCCTCCACCATAAATATCTTCAGGTATTCATTTCAAGAAAAAATCCCCTTAATGGTCATTCTTTCACCAAGGGGACTTCCTAATAACCATTTCTTAATCATTTACACTTATAACCTTCTCTATTTCAGGAGCATATTTTTTTATCATCATTTCTACCCCACTTCTTAAGGTCATCTGGTTTACGCTACAATTAAGACAACTCCCCAGCAAATGTACTTTTACTATTTTATTATCTTCAATTCCAACAAGAGAGATATCTCCCCCATCATTCTGCAAATAAGGACGGATTTCTGCCAAAGCTGTTTCTACTCTTTTTAAAAGGTCTGGATTATTCATTATATAAGGTTTTATTATCAGTGCGCAAAGGTACAGAAATAATTAGAACTTACAATTATTATGTTAGACTTTTTTAGTGAGATTTTTTAGAAAGTATGTGTCAAGATAAAGTTCTGACGTGCTAAAGCAGGATCCATATTTTGACAGAAAGGATTATTCCTTTGAGGAGGAAGAAAATAAATAAACCGTATATACTTATATATCAAATAGTATCTTTCAGAATTTCGAATAATATCCCCTAAGAGATACATAGGAGTTACTTCTGTATCAATAGAAAGTTGTTCTAAAGAAAAAAGTAGATAATAAAGCATGTCAATAGGTTCTTCAAAAGAAAAACGATTAAAGAAAGCTACCTTTTCTTCCTTAAAGACTACTAAATGGAAGGCATTTTTATCAAAATGACCATAAATAGCATCTTTCTTTTGAGGATTATGCATCAAGAGTACTCGTAAAAGTGTAGTAGTAAAATGCTCATACTCAAAAATACCATACGTCTCACGTAAAATACGATTGATAGGCGCATTAGGAATATATACATTTACCATTTGCTCTTCGGACAAGGTATCATGACTGATAATCTGATTACGATATTCCTGTACATTGAACTTCAAGTATTCAAACAAATGTTCTGTAGAGAATAACTTTTCTGGTACAAAAGCATATTGCTCATTATTATGTAATACTTTAATTGTATCAAAGTCCTGACAAAGAGCACGTTCTTCATTTAGAAAGTCCTGCAATTCCTTCTCCACTACTAAGGAAGGCATAGAAGGAGGTAGTGGCAAATGATAAATAGATTCAATACAGGAGAGTGCTGGGTTGAAGATACAAAAAGAAAGCCCATCCAAGTTCAATTGAATGGACATTTTTTTAAAATCTATATGTAGGTTATTTTCTTGAGGCACTTTTTTTATTTATTCTTTCATCATAAGAAGAAGGCCAGTTCCCACTTGTAGATACTTCTCTTAAAGAACCTACAGAAACATAAGCTCCTTTAACATCATTTACTCCTTGTTTTTGGATTTCATTCTTAATCTCTTCCTCATCTAATCCCCTCAGAATATCTCTTTTAGGAACTTTTACTTCAAAGACAGGGAATTTTACATTATTTTCACGAGAAATAGTTCCCGTCTGTATTGTGAGCGGAATTTTTCTATCTCCAATAGTAACAGATGACATAGACTTATATTGGTCAGAATTCTTAAACAAGGAGTCCTTCACCGAAATTTTCCCTATAGTATCCGTTAGGACAGTTTGCTTTAAAACATCTATCTTATAATGTTTATCAAACTCTGTCCAACTAGTATCTCGTTGAGTTGTTATATAGAATTGTCCATTTTCAATAAATTTCTCTAACTCCTCATAGCTACTCGTATATGTCTTATGAACTGCTTCATAAGCTTCTTCTGCCTTACGAATATCTTTGAGTTTAGCTATTACTTTCATAAAGCGAGCTTGGCTTTCTTTTTCAAACTCAATAGGAGATTGTATGGATTTGTAAATCAAATAAAAACCTACTAAACTGATTATCAGCAAGGCTACTTGTATAATCCTTCTCATACCAAAAACTTTTTTCGTCAAATTCACAATGAGCAAAAATACAATATTTTTTGAAATAAAAGTGTTTTTTGAAAAGATTTTTTTTACTACCTTTGAAATTAATTTATCAACATGGATGCAGCAGATATTCACCATTTACTCTTAACCCATTTCTCCTTCTCTCCTACGGATTCTCAAGAATCTGTCTTAGAGGAACTTGCATACTTTCTTGCTGATGAAGAAGAACAAAAGCTCTTTCTTCTTAGAGGATTTGCAGGCACAGGAAAGACAACCCTTATCAATACTTTAGTGAAAGTTCTTGGTAGTCTCTCCAAAAAAATAGTTCTTCTGGCACCCACAGGACGTGCTGCTAAAGTGATTACCTCCTATGCCAAACAGAAAGCTTTTACTATACACAAATACATTTACCAACCTATAAATGAAGAGAGTGGGTTTTTTTTCAACCTAAGAACCAATAAAGCATCCGATACCTTATTTATTGTAGATGAAGCTTCCATGATAGGGGAAGGTGCCAATTTCGGAAGCCGTTCTCTCCTTTCTGACCTGATAGAATTTGTATACTCCGGTGATCAATGCCAACTCATGCTTATCGGGGATACAGCACAACTTCCTCCTGTACATACTGAAATTAGTCCTGCCCTGGACTACGAACGGCTCTCCTACTATTATCACAAAGATGTAACCGAAGGAATCCTTACCGATGTAGTACGTCAAGGAAAAAAATCAGGTATATTATATAATGCTACTCGCCTTAGAAAACGTATTGAATCCTTCAAGAACAACTTCCGTATCCGTACTTTTCCTTTTAAAGATATAACCTTATTGGAGAACCCTTATCAAGTAGAAGAAGCTTTGATAAATGCTTATCAAGTATCAGGAACAGAAGAAACTTGTTTTATTGTCCGTTCCAACAAACGTGCTGTAGAGTATAATAGGCAAATCAGGAAAGTAGTTTTTGAATATGAAGAACCCTTATGTGTAGGTGACTTACTAATGGTTGTCAAAAATAATTATCTCTGGATAGACAGTACTTCTATTGCAGGATTTATTGCTAATGGAGACATCTTAAAAGTACTCGAAATCAATTCTATAGAGAAGATTTATGGATTTACTTTCGCTCATATATTAGCCCAATTATTGGATTATCCTACACTTGAACCTTTTGAAACCATCTTATTCTTAGATACCTTAGAAAGCCCTTTAGCGGCTCTCTCTTCTGAAGAACAAAATAGGCTTTACCATTCCATCTTACAAGAATATAACCGACAGACCGGTCAAATAGTTCCCCTAAACATGAAGTTACACCCTTATTATAATGCCTTACAGGTAAAATATGCTTATGCCATCACCTGTCATAAGAGTCAAGG
Source organism: Capnocytophaga sp. G2 (assembly GCF_035282625.1). Taxonomy (NCBI): domain Bacteria; kingdom Pseudomonadati; phylum Bacteroidota; class Flavobacteriia; order Flavobacteriales; family Flavobacteriaceae; genus Capnocytophaga; species Capnocytophaga sp. G2. The sequence continues at coordinate 60,397 of NZ_JAYKBU010000013.1, forward strand.
GGGACAATGGGATAATGTATTCATAGAAAAGCCTTTCCTTCCTGATGGACAAAGTATTGCTTATTTCCGATGGCTCTATACAGCATTAACACGTGCTAAGGAAGATGTATTCTTAATCAATTTCCCTTCTGAGGATATTATCCCCTGAATAATAGTACCTCTCTTCTTGTAAGCATTATATTATATACAAAATAAGCTGCCCTTTTCGGGCAGCTTATTTTCAAGTTTTTTAAAAAATTAAATAGCCTCATTAAGGTAGGACTTAAGCATCCAGAGATTTTTCTCTTGTTCTACAACAAAATCACTAATGAGTGTATTAGTCCCCTCATCATTGATTTCATCAGAAAGCTGAAGTAATTCTCTTTCTAAAGGAAGTAAAGCAACAAGACTATCTACAATAAGTCGAACTGCTTTATCATCATCAAAAACATTTTCTCCCACTGGAATGGTGGCATGTTTTACATAGCTTGCCAAGGTATTAAAAGGAACCCCTCCAAGGGTAAGGATACGTTCGGCAATCTCATCCACTTGTTCTTGAGCGGCATTATAAAGCTCTTCAAACTTTATATGAAGTTCAAAGAAACGTTTTCCTTTGATATTCCAATGTACACCTCGCAAATTTTGGTAATAGGTTTGATAATTAGAAAGTAAAATGTTCAGTGCATTTATCTCTTTCTCTACTTTGACTTTCTCAAGTCCTAAACTATTAAAACTCATTATTTATAATTTTTAAATTAAACATGGCAAAAATACAACCTTATATAGAAAAATCAAGTCTCTTCTTATCTTTTTTTTCTATATTGATTATAAATTTTTTCAATAATAGAATAAAAAAGTATAGAATTAAACAATAATCACTTTCTTTATAAAGGAGCTAAGAGCCTGTACTTACTATAGTTACACAAGAGCTACAAACTCTCTAATTTTGCCTAATACTAGAACGCTGATGAGTATGCTGTTAAAGCTGCGAAGAACCCAAGAAAAATACCTGGAAGATTGGCAAAAACTATAGGGTAGTCTCTTTCACGCTTGAATAGTCCGTAGCTAACCCATAATGTACAGTTAATTCCTGCTATGAAGGGCTGTAACCACGGACCAGTAGCATCACCCCATGTAGCTTTGATTTGGTCAATATAAGCCACATACATAGCCACAGCCATAATAGCGGCTAAAACGCCAAGGATTCTAATAAATTTATTTTCCATTTTTGTACAATTTTTTATTCAGGGACAAATGTATATAACATTTTCTTATTTTCCAATTTTTTTTAGAAAAAAATTTATATCCATTTGTAGATGATCATGCTTAGAAGTAGTCCAATAAATCCAGAAACAGAAAATGAGATAAAAAGAAATTTAGTCCCCTTTCCAAGCACTTAATAACATAGATATTTTCTCTATTAAAGAAAAAGAAGTTATGAATATTGATGTATTCTTTTTGGCAAAATTAGCAATTAGAAAATAACATTGTTTTCACTAAAAATTTCTTTGTACATAATGTTAAAAAAAAATCTACTTAAAAAATGCCTGTATTTGAGTTAAATTTCATATATTTGCACGTTTTTTGAAATAGTATAAATCATTGTAAAATGCAAAACAAAGGATTCATAAAATTATTTGCCTTACTATTTGGTTTAGTGAGTGTTTACCAACTTACTTTTACCTTTGTAGCAAATTATCAAGAAAGAAAAGCAGAAAAATTTGCAGCACAAAAGGTACCTACTTCTGTAGAAGATTATTCACACAAACGTGAAAAAATTGTTGCTCGTTACTTGGACTCTATCACTAATGAGCCTGTGTATAACTTAGGAATCACTAGCTATACTTATAAAGAGGTGAAAGACCGTGAGCTCAAAGAAGGACTTGACTTGAAAGGGGGTATCAATGTTACTTTACAAGTTTCTGTACATGATATCCTCCGTGGACTTGCAGATAACTCCAAAAATGCTAATTTTGAGAAAGCATTAGCTCAAGCAGATAAGCGTCTGCGTGAGACTGATCAAAGCTATATAGATTTATTCTTTGAAGCCTTTGAAGCTACAGGAGCTAAACTTTCTGCAGCAGACATCTTTGGGAATAAAATTCTTAGTGCTCAAATCACCCCTCAAATGAGCAATTCTCAGGTACAACCTATCATTCGAAGAAAAGTAGATGAATCCATCTCCTCTGCTTTTGAAGTATTACGTAAACGTATTGACAAATTTGGGGTTACCAATCCAGATATTAAAAAATTAGGAAATTCAGGACGTATTTCTGTGGAACTCCCTGGTGCTAAGGATATTTCACGAGTAAAGAACCTCCTACAAAGTACAGCTCAGTTAGAGTTTTGGGAAACATTCAAAGCGGCTGATTTCTCCTCATTCTTCAGTCAACTCAATGCAGCTCTACAAGCTAAGGAAACCCCTCAAACAGCTAAAAGCAAAACAGAGGAAGCTACTTCTTCTCAAGCTACCGACACCCTTAGTACTCTTGCAAAATCAGATACTTTAGCTCATAATGAGGTTGACTCTCTTTTGAATAAAACCGCACAAAAGAAGGATTCTATTACTCCTGCTGAGAAAAATCCTTTGTTTGACTTATTCCAACTTACACAAGGAGAGTCCTCTCCTTCTATTGGGTACTTCTTAGCATCAGATACTACTAAATTACTTTCATACCTTCACAGTGATGATGCCAAAAGACTACAACCTGCTGAGCTAAAGAATGCTAAGTTCGTTTTTGGAAAGCCTCATAAGCTCACCGACTTGCAGCAACTCTATCGTATGTTTATGTCCTTCGAATATGAACAAGCTTACCCTGCAGAAGCTAAGAACTTTAAGGATCGTTTACAAGGACTTCTACGCAAATCTGACCTTGTGGAACTCTATGCTTTACGAGGCAACCGTAATAATGAACCCCCTCTTAATGGTAGTGTAGTTACTGAAGCCACACAAACTTATGATAACCACAACCAACCTTGTGTGTCTATGAATATGGATATAAAGGGTGCAAAGATATGGGAAAATCTTACAGGAAAAGTATTCACAGAAAAAGGAAATATTGCTATTGTATTGGATAATATTGTATATTCTGCTCCAAGTGTAACTACAGGTCCTATTTCAGGGGGAAGTACTCAAATTACTGGGAACTTCACGGTAGCAGAAGCCCAGGACTTAGCCAATGTACTCCGTGCTGGTAAGCTCCCTGCCTCAGCCGATATTGTCCAATCTGTTATTGTGGGACCTTCTTTAGGACAAGAAGCTATCACTAGTGGATTTATTTCTTTTGCCATTGCAGGACTTATTATTTTCTTCTGGATGCTTCTTTACTATGGACGTGTAGGAGTCTTTGCTGATATTGCCTTATTATTCAATATTTTGCTTATGTTCGGTATATTAGTAAGTATTAACTCTGTACTTACCCTTCCGGGTATAGCAGGTATTGTACTTACTATTGGTATGTCCATCGATGCGAATGTGATTATCTTTGAACGTATTCGTGAGGAACTTAGAACAGGAAAGAATCTCTCGCAAGCAGTTCATGATGGTTTTAGCCATGCCATTACCTCTGTACTGGATGCTAATATTACTACCTTCCTTACAGGAGCTGTTCTCTTTGTGTTCGGTAGTGGACCTATCAAAGGCTTTGCCACTACCCTTATGATTGGGATTATCACTACTATTTTTACTGCTGTATTCATTACCCGTTTGTTAATAGATAATTATGTAGCTAAGGGAAAAGATCTTTCTTTTTCAACTTCTTTTTCAAAGAATATATTAACCAATGTAGAAATTGATTTTCTCTCCAAGAGAAAGATTTGGTATATCGTATCCTCAATATTGATTCTTATCAGTTTAGGTTCTATGTTCACACGAGGATTTGATCAAGGTATTGACTTTGTAGGAGGTCGTTCCTATCAAATACGCTTCAAAAATCCTGTAAAGACAGAAGAAATTAGCCGTATTCTTAAGGCTGGAAAATTAGGCTCTGTAGAGGTGAAAACTTTTGGATCAGCTAACCAAGTGAGAATCTCTACCAAGTACAAATACAACGATGAAAGTACCCAAACCGATAATGAAATTCAACAAATTCTATATGAAGATCTTAAACCTGTAATGGGGGCAGATATCTCCTATGATGAATTCATGAGTGGTGAAGGACTTGGAGTTATGAAGTCGGACAAAACAGGACCAAGTATCGCCGAAGATATCAAATCCAGTGCTGTATGGGCGATCATAGGTTCCTTAGTGATTATCTTTGGATATATATTGGTAAGGTTCCGCAAATGGCAGTTCTCTATGGGAGCAGTAGCGGCTCTTACTCATGATGTTACTATTACTTTAGGAGCTTTCTCTTTGCTCTATTCAGTAATGCCTTTTAGCTTAGAGATTGACCAACAGTTTATCGCAGCTATACTAACGGTAATTGGTTATTCCTTGAACGATACGGTGATTATCTTTGACCGTATTCGTGAAGAGGTTGGCAAAGGAGGCTGGAAAGCTTCTGTTCTTAACCATGCTATTAGTACTACTTTAAGCCGTACGCTCAATACATCACTTACCACTTTGCTTACTTTATTGGCAATCTTCATCTTTGGTGGAGAAACCCTAAGAGGATTCATGTTTGCTATGATTATTGGAGTTGTAGTAGGTACCTATTCTTCTATCTTTGTAGCTACTCCTTTAGTGTATGACTCTTCTAAAAAAGATAAAGATAAGAAATAAACTTTATTACCATTTAATCAAATAGAAATCTGTGAGAAGAAATCTTTTCACAGATTTTTTTATAAGTTATGAAAGATATATATGATGTTATTATCATAGGAGCAGGAGCTTGTGGACTTTTTACTGCTATAAACATGGCTGAAATAGCTCCTAAGAAAAAGATTCTTATTCTAGAGAAAGGAAAAGAAGCTCTTGGTAAAGTTCGCATCTCAGGAGGAGGACGTTGTAATCTTACCAATGCTCAAGAGAATATTCATGAATTTATCAAGAATTATCCGCGAGGAAGTAGAGAACTTTTAAGTTCTTTCTCTCGTTTCTCCAATAAGGATACTATTAATTGGTTTAAGCAGCATGGAGTTTCTCTTAAGGAAGAGGTAGGTGGACGTATTTTTCCTCTCTCTAACTCTTCTCTAACTGTTATAAACTGCTTTCTTTCCTTAGCAGAAAAATATGGTATACAAATCCTATACAAGCAGAATGTAACTGCCTTTTCATATCAAGAAAGATTATGGGAAGTAACCTTATCTGATACCTCTTTGCATGCCAAGCACCTTGTGATAACCACAGGAAGTAACCCTAAAGTGTGGCAACTGTTATCCCATTTAGGTCATACTATTATACCTCCTGTACCTTCTCTTTTTACTTTTGCTACCAAGGATTCCTTTATTGAAAATCTTGCAGGAATCAGCACTCGTGTAACAGTAAAATTATTGGATTCAAATTACCACCCTCTAAAGGCATCCTATGTAGAAAAACAAGGTGTCACTGGGGATTTACTCATTACTCACTGGGGATTCAGTGGACCTGCTATTTTAAAACTCTCCTCCTTCTTTTCTAGAATTTTAGCCTTGCTTAACTATACCTTCCTTATACAAGTTAACTGGTTAGTTGAGGAAGAACATACTCTTTCCTTTTCAGAAGCCTTAATTATTTTACAAAAAGAAAAACAAAAACATGCCCGGAAGGAATTGCAAAATTATTGTCCTTTCCCTTTAGCGAATAAACTTTGGAATAGATTATTGGATAATATAAGGATACCTGCCCATCAGCTCTGGGCAGAACTCAATAAAGAACAATTACATTCCTTAGCTGATACTCTTACTGCAAGTATTTTCCATATTTCCAATAGGGCTACTTTTAAAGAAGAGTTTGTAACTTCAGGAGGAGTATGTCTGAAAGAAATTGATTTTAAGTCCTTCCGTTCCAAACTATTTCCATCTCTTTACTTAGGGGGAGAAGTATTGGATATTGATGCTATTACAGGAGGGTTTAATTTTCAAAATGCCTGGACAGGAGGATACCTAATTGCTCAAGCTATGGCATGCGAATTACGGTGAAAGTAGGATAATTATCACGCTTATATTCTACTCTGAATCCATACTCACTAAGCCTTTTAAACAATGCTTCATCAAAGTAATAGGGGATTCTCCAATCATAAGGCTGAACCCGTACATACTGTGGCTTATTATGCAGGATAATAGGTATTTCCCTTAGTTGAGAGAGTACAGTGAGCATATCTCGCAACCCAAGTCCCTGTATCATTACCTGTTCTTCTTCTACAGAGAGATTCGCACTAGGATACTTGCGATTTTGTTTGATAGGAGTAAGTTTATCATAATTCTTTAAGGTCAATTGGAGTGTTTGTCCTCCTTTTTGGCTTTCTACAATACTTAATCGTAAATCTTGAGCTACTTTATCCAATATTACTTCCTTATTAGCCGTTTGTTTGTATAGAAGTTCATAATAAGTATTATCCTTATCCGAAACACTCACCTGGGAAGTATTCACACTCTTGAGAAAAGCTATTATTTGCTTAAGGCTTCCTTTTAGTGAAAGTAATTGAGGATTGGGTTGTTCTATCTGGATTCGTTCACTTTTAGCATTTGTAGTAGGCGTAAGTTTATAATCTGTATCTGAGAAAGATAATTGTGCTTTCACAGAGAAAAAAGAAAATAAAAGGACAAAGGATAAGTAATATCTTGACATATCTATAATTCTAATTTAAGAAAAGACAAAGATACTCTCTTTTTCTTTTATATCCAAAAAAATATCCTTCTTTTTTATTATATCTGTCACGTTCTTAAAACCCCTCATAATATTCAAGAAGTTTTCAAATCTATATTTGAAAAGTCAATATTTTCCTTTTTTATTCTAACTTTTATTATTACTTTTGTAATTACTTTTTAACAAAGAAAATGGAACATATATATTTTATAGGTATTGGAGGCATAGGTATGTCCGCTTTGGCATTATACTATCACCTCAAGGGAAAGGAAGTGCGCGGCTATGACCGTACACCTTCTGATATTACTCGTATGCTGAATGAAAAAGGTATAGCAATTACCTTTACTGAGGACTTAGACTTTATTCCTAAGGACTATACCCAAGAGAATACTTTGGTTGTTTATACCCCTGCTATTCCCAAGGAACACAAACAACTATTGTTTTTTCAAAAAAACAACTATAAAGTATGCAAACGTTCTGAAGTATTAGGAATGATTACTGAGGATAGTTTTTGCCTTGCTGTGGCAGGTACTCACGGGAAAACTACAACAAGTAGTATCTTAGCCCATATTTTAGTAGAGAATCATGCTCCTATAAGTGCTTTTTTAGGAGGCATTTGTGAAAATTTCCAAAGCAATTTCATCTGCAAAGGAACTAAACTCACTGTAGTGGAAGCCGATGAGTTTGATCGCTCTTTCTTACGACTCTCCCCTACCATTGCATGTATCACTGCAGTAGATGCCGACCACTTAGATATCTATGGTAATGCTGAAGAGTTCCTAAGAGGGTTTAAGGATTTTACTCATAGGATTAAGCCTAATGGTAAGCTCATCATTCGTAAAGGACTCCCTTTTGAGGGGCTTACATACGGAATCAATGATGGGAGTGATTATCAAATTACACATGTAAAAGTACAGAATGGAGGTTATTTATTTGATATAGAATTCACTAATCCAGAAACTAAAGAAAAACAATTAGTAAAAGATTGTACTCTTTTTCGCCCTGGAGAACATCATTTACTCAATGCTTTAGCTGCTGTAGCTGTGGCTCATCAGGCAGGATATCCCTTGACTCATTTAGCACAAGCCTTAACAAGTTTTAAGGGAGTAAAGCGTCGTTTCTCTTATATTATTAACACTCCGGAACAAGTGTTTATAGATGATTATGCACATCACCCTACTGAACTTAACGCTTTGTATAATGGGGTAAGAAGTATGTACCCTAACCAGCAGATCACCATTCTTTTTCAACCACATCTCTTCTCACGCACACGTGATTTTGCAAATGGATTTGCCAAGAGTCTTTCCCAATTTGACCGGATTATATTATTGGATATCTATCCGGCAAGAGAACTACCCATTGAAGGCATCACCTCCCAATGGCTCTTAAACAAGATAGAGAATCCTAATAAAATACTCATTCAAAAATCAGCCATTACAGATTATTTAGCAAAGAATCCGAGCCCTATATTAGTAGTGGCAGGAGCCGGTGATATAGGCGTTGAGGTTGAGAAGATTAGAAAGTTTTTAGAAAAAGATTTGCGTAGCTAAAAAAAAGTATGTAATTTTGCGACCCGAAAACGGGAAGATACTCAAGCGGCCAACGAGGGCAGACTGTAAATCTGCTGGTTTTACCTTCGCAGGTTCGAATCCTGCTCTTCCCACAGTGTCATTCCTTTAGTGAATGGCTTTTTTTTTATATGATATGAAAAGACTATCTTCCAATAAAACCCATTTGTGAATGATAAAGAGTTATATTAAAGCCATCTCTACCCATTTTCCTAAGAAGATACGTACTAATGATAGTATTTCTGAACAATTCCCAGAATGGAATAGTGAAAAAATACTCCAAAAGATAGGTATTAAGCAACGCTACATTGCCTCAGAGGGTGAGTGTGCTTCTGATATGGCTACACAAGCACTACTAAACCTCTTGGAAGAACATCATTTAGAGAAAAGTGATATTGATTTTCTTCTACTCTGTACACAAACTCCAGATCATATCCTCCCCACTACAGCCTGTATCGTACAATCCAAAGCAGGAATACCTACCACCTGTGCTGCTTTAGATATTAACCAAGGTTGTTCCGGTTATATCTATGGGCTATCAGTAGCCAATAGCCTAATAGCTTCAGGGAATTTCAAAAATGTAGTATTACTCACTGTAGATACCTATACTAAGTATATCCATCCTAAGGACAAGGGTAATCTTAGTCTCTTTGGTGATGCTGCTACTGCTACACTTATTTCTACTTCAGGAGAATATCTAATAAAGAAACCTACTTTAGGCTCTGATGGTTCAGGGGCTGAAAACCTTATTATTCGCAATGGAGGAACTCGAAAAGCAAGAAACGAAAATCCCGATGACCCTGATAACTTTATAGACATGAAAGGGGGCAAGATATTTAATTTCATTGTAAAGCGTACCCCTGAGGTAGTATTAGGAAATTTAACTCTAAACCAATGGGAAATCAATGAAGTGGATTTATTCATTTTTCATCAAGCCAATACTCATATTCTAGAAAGAGTACGACAGGATATGGAAATCCCTTCGGAAAAATTTGTTATAGAAATGCTTAATTTCGGTAATACAGTTTCCTCTACTATTCCTATTGCATTTGTAGAACATCAAAAGAATTTCCCTGAAAAGAAAAAAAGAAAAGTACAATTTGTGGGATTTGGTGTAGGATATTCATGGGGAGCTATCTGTATAGAACAAGTAAAAAAATCATAAAAAGAAAGAAATTAGAATGAAACGTGTAGTAGTGGGGCTTAGTGGAGGCGTAGATAGTAGTGTAGCTGCTTATCTACTTCAAAGAGAAGGATACGAAGTCATTGGTATTTTCATGAAAAATTGGCATGATGATTCTGTAACTATCTCCAATGAATGTCCCTGGCTTGAGGATAGTAATGATGCTCTTATGGTGGCTGAAAAGCTTGGTATTCCTTTTCAAACAGTGGATATGAGTGAACCCTATAAACAACGTATTGTGGATTATATGTTTCGTGAATATGAAAGAGGGCGTACCCCGAATCCTGATGTTCTCTGTAACAGAGAAATCAAGTTCGCCACCTTCCTTGAACTTGCTCTAAACTTAGGAGCTGATTATGTAGCCACTGGACATTATTGTAGAAAAGAAGAAATAGAAGTCAATGGACAGAAAATCTATCGTCTCTTAACAGGAAAGGATAACAACAAGGATCAATCCTATTTTCTTTGCCAACTTTCCCAGCAACAACTTGAGAAAGCCCTTTTCCCTATAGGAAATCTGCAAAAATCTGAAGTACGTACCATCGCTAAACAATTAGATTTGGTAACTGCGGAAAAAAAAGACTCACAAGGTTTATGCTTTGTGGGTAAGGTGCGCTTGCCTGAATTTCTCCAACAACAACTTGCTCCTAAGGAAGGAAATATTATAGAGATTCCTGCCTCTTGGCAAGGATACCAAAACAAGATACCTCCTGTATTCAAATCCTATGAAGATGAACTACACTATTATGCTAAAAAATACAACTATCAACCCACTGATGGAAAAATCGTTGGGAAGCATGAGGGAGCTCATTTTTTCACTATAGGACAACGCAAAGGGCTCCATGTAGGAGGAACTGTAGAACCTCTTTTTGTTATTGAAACCAACACACAAAATAATATTATCTATGTAGGGCAGGGAAGTAAACATCCTGGACTTTTCAGACGCGCATTATTTGTTAAAAAAGAAGATGTTCATTGGATTCGCCCCGATTTAGCTTTATCACCTTTTCAATCTATGAAAGTTGACGTTCGTATCCGTTATAGACAACCTTTACAAAAAGCTCATTTGTATCTAACAAACAAAGGGTTATATATTGATTTTATACAACCACAAAGTGCTATCACCTCAGGACAATTTGCAGTTTGGTATATAGAAGAAGAGCTTATTGGTTCCGGTGAAATATGTTAAAAATTTGTCAAATCATTAAATTAGAAGTATATTCAAGGAAAAATTCATATTTTTGCCTCTGAAAAAGAACTAAAAACTTAATTTTTATGTCAACAGAATTGCAAAATGTAACCATTCCTGAAAAGAAAAAAGGAGGAGGAGGACTCCTCATAGCACTTCTATCCATAGGTTTAGTAGGAGCTGGTGGTTATGCTATCTATCAATCCGGTGAAGCCAAAAAGAATGAAGAGGCTATTATGGAAAAAAGAGACCAAGTCATCAAAGAATTGGAAAATCTTCAAAAAGATTATGATGAAGCCGTAACTGTATCCAAACAAAATGCAGATGAACTTGCAGAAGCTAAAGCTCGTATTGGTCAATACATCGATTCCCTTAAAACCATGAAGGCAGATATTAATGTATTATTCAAATATCGTGACCAAGTAGCCGTACTTAAAAGAGAGCGTAATCGCTTGTTAGCTATTAATGACTCTTTACGCAAATATAATGTACAAGTTACTTTCCAGAGAGATAGTACTGCTAATGTACTTACCCAACGTACTGTTCAGTTAGATTCTGTTTCCCAGAAAGCAAGCGAACTTAGCAAAGTAGTAGATGAGGGCTCTATCCTTAGCCTTAAAAATCTTACTGCACAAGGAGTTAAAGAAAAATCTGGAGGTAGATATGTAGAAAAAGAACGCTCTGGTGCCACTGACAAAATAAAAGTATGCTATACTGTAGGAGTTAATCGAATTGCTCCTGTAGGTAATCGTAACTTCTACGTACAAGTATTAAGCCCTAATGGTATTACTTTAGGAGTTAATGAAACGGTTACTATAGGAGATAAAACTGTTAATTACAGTGCTGTAAAGAATTTCTTATATGAAAGAAGTGCTGTAGATGTATGTGAATACATTTCCTCCATCACTAAAAAATATGAAAGTGGTACTTATCAAGTTTTTGTATTTGATGACCAACTTCGTGAGTTAGGAAAAACAGAGTTGAAATTGAGATAATTTGTCTAATTAATTTTATCTATTAAGAGGCTGTCCATGAAGGACAGCCTTAACTTTTAACCACTAACTGTAGCACCTTTGATTTCAAATCAAGATTCTTCATTTGCAGTATGAGAACTATATGGTAAAAATAGTGTCGTCTATAAGTAGTTTGATATACAAACCGATTATATCTCAAACCAATGTACTCAGCCGCTCCAATCCAAAGAACATTGAAGGGTTAATCTCTCCTATAGAAGCTTAATCGGAACAGAAAACTTATTTAACTACTATCAAAAACACGCTATCATAGCATCTGATCAACCTTTTGGTACTTATTTGATATCTCTATGATCTATGCCCCAGTGCAAGGACGTATGATATACGCAGGATTATATTTTAAACTGAAAGTAGAAGCCACCGAAGAGAACTTATAACAAGATATAAGTGACTACTGCAAATACCGTGATGAAGAAGTGGTGAAAAGTCATCACTAAGTCCATAGAATAAAAATTGAGGCTATTACAGGGAGCTCCTCGTATGATCTCATATTCATCAACTAAAAAGGCTACCCTCTCCGGATAGCCTCTTTCTCTTTTCTTATTAATTTTTCAAATCATGAATAAAAATCTTAGAATATGGATTCCAAGTCCTTCTTATATCTGGCAAGCAAAGAACGTGTAATTCCTAAATTTGCTTTAGAAGAATCTACCACCAAATATACAAAATAATTTCCATTAGGAGCTACATCTATTACATGGATCTGATGTGTCAAGGTAATAAGAATATCTTCTATCTTTTCTCTTTCTTCTAATCCCAAAATTCGTAAAGCATTCATTTTAGCCTTCACAACTTCCAAATTATAAGCAGAAGCTAAATTAGGATCAAAATTAGGGTCAGCTGAAGAAGCTATATATGACACACCTGATTTTACTTCAGTTACAGATACTGCTATAAATCCAGGTACATTAGCTTTTATATCTTGTACAAATTTCTCTAATACATTTGTCATACGTGATGCAGTTTTTAATTAGTGTTGAGGCATCAAGCGGATTCGAACCGCTGTATAAGGTTTTGCAGACCTCTGCCTAGCCCCTCGGCCATGATGCCTTATCTTTTTACAGGGTGCAAATATATATCATTTTTTCTTAGCACACAAATAATTAATCAATTATTTTTACGCTCACTTGCTCCACATCTCCATTAATGGGGGGATTTATCTTAGCAATTTCTACTTCTATTCGTGTAATTTTTTGAAATTCATTCTTTATAGCTAATAAAATTCTCCCTGCTACATGTTCTAATAAATTAGAACGAATAGCCATTTGTTCTTCTACTATTTGATTTAGTCTCACATAATCTATTGTATCTGAAAGAGTATCTGTCTGCATAGACTTTCCTAAATCCGCCCAAATAGTCATATCCACTCGATACCAACTCCCTATTTGAGCTTCTTCCTGCATACAACCATGATTGGCATATACACGAATATTCTTTAAAGAAATACTGCTTTTCATCAGATAATAATTACCTTTCAGTACAGTTACATCCGCCGATTCCTTGGAACATATCTATTCCCAGCGTAATCATGTGAGTTCCTGAGTTATAAGAACGCAGGCTATTGAGCATCAGGTTATAACCATAAGCAAAGTAGAATACCCCTTTCTTAAGCCCCAACATAGGCCCTACACTCA